>NZ_JBIGIN010000012.1:0-124503 GCF_043558715.1 Scandinavium sp. M-37 | reverse complement strand
GGTAAAACGTGCTTTTTTCATAGAAATCTCCCCGATTCAGATTACGAGAAATTCTACTTATAAACACACCGTTTTTTCGGGGGGATTACCATATTGTTTTTGTTTTTGACAGGAATGCTCCACCCAGAGGGGATGGCCATTACGATGATGTTTCTGGAAATATTATAATTAGTCATGATTACTATCCGCTCATAAGGAATGATCGCCTGATAGATCATGTTAAAATCCTCAGGTTGGTCAATAAACGATTGTTAACTTACCGAGTGAATAATGCAGGGTTTATTCTATTTAAGCCAGTTGTTTATTCTGATAAAATCATAAATGTACTAGGTCCGAAAAATTTTGGAGAAGACACAATAACCACCTATCCAGATGGCTCTCAAACTACGAATGCCAAAGGTTCCGAACCGCTTAACTTTGAAAAGCTGAATGGAATAAATTAATTATGACTGTGAATTTATCGGTAGGCTAGTTAATCATGGCGAATGAAAGATACATTACCTTCCTGTTGTATGAAAATATTTTGGTTTTAATGTAATTACAAACCCATTTAAATATTGCCAAATTTAAAGGAGTCACTATGTCCAAAGGATTTGTTTTACTCGGCGACAAAACCACACATGGCGGTCAGGTTATTTCCGCGTCATCCACCATGATTGTCAATGGAAAAAAAGTTGCGCTGATCGGGGACAAAATCAGTTGTCCGGTGATCGGCCATGGGGTTAATACCATTGTTGAAGGCTCACCGGAATGGGCTTCAGACGGGAAGGCCATTGCCGTGGACGGTTGTCGTTGTGCATGCGGATGCCAGGTTATCTCCAGCGCACCGGATTGTGCAATAGGATAACTCATGGCATGGAATCGTCAGAAATCGATTATCGCCCCTTCACCGAAGGAACCGTCATTGATGGGATGGCTATTTGCTGGGGTCGGAGCACTGTTCGTCGGGGCTTTATTGTTTGTGCTTCATGCGAATCAGCTTTTGGGCCTTCTGCAAAACGATAATCCCTGGGTTATTGCTGCAGCCCCGATTGTTCTGTGGTTTAGCGCATTTTGTCTTCAGGGATGGCTCTATAACAGCGCACTCGAACGTCATCAGTTTGAAACCCATGAGGCAGATTTTGCTCAACAACAGTGGGAAGTCTGGGCTGGGCGTCATCATGCGGTACTGCACTGCGTCGCTATCATGCCAGAACTGCTGACATCGCGGACCTTTCTAAATGCCGGACCAGAGGTGGAGCTACATTGTCACCAGGCACTGCGGTTGCCGTTAGATGCCATTCAAGGGCTGGAGACACTGCTGAGCAATGCGGGCCAGGCGGTAAAACGCCTGCCCGCAGACTTGCCCTTGAATGTAATTTTGTTGACTGATTCTTCAACTGATTTATCTCTTTTACAGAAACAGTTAGCGCAAAGTTGGCTGACATATATGCCTGAACCCCGCGCACAACCGGCATTCACGGTGCTGAATCAGCTCTCTTATCTCACTCTCGAAGAACGCTTAGCGCGTCCGGAAATTTCCGCTGAGCTGATATTGGTTCAACAGCGACACGGTGCGGAACAATGGTCTGATTCGTTGGCGTCGCTGTTGTTGGTTACCGATGACGTGGCCAGCAAATACAAACTCACTCACGGCGCTCGATTATTACGACCGATGGCTCTCAGTCAGTCTGGTCGCGCCGACGAGCTCAAAGTCTTTTTCAGTACCCAGACAGTGGCCAGCAGCACCCAACGCATCATTGGGGATAGCCTGAAGTGGGGGGATAGTTTTTTTGAACTTCTGGAGGCCAGTAAAGAACAAGGTAGCAACTGGAAAACAGAGCAAACGCACTGGCTTGAAAACTATGCCGGGCTCAGCGGGCCATTTTCGCCATGGCTGATTGCGGCGGTCGCCAGCGAGGTGGTGAGTATGCAGAAGGCCAGTTGCCTAATGTTAAGCAGCACCAGCGAACAAAAATTTATTAATACCGTGACGACAGGGAATCAGGATGAACATAACGGGTGAGTCAATGTGGCGCGGCAACTGGGGCCGTTATGGCCTGACGGCGGTGTTCGCTGCGGCTATTGCCTGGGTAATCTGGAATCACGGGGATGTGATTGGCATTGACAGTAGGGGGAAGAAATATCTTGGAATTGCCTTCGCGATGCTGTTGCTGGGGTTGGTTCGCCACGGTGGAGCTTTTCGACTGGGGCTCCAGCAGTGGTGGCATCGGGTACAGGCTAAGAGAAAGAATGTATTGCCTGAAACGGAATCTCGCGTTGAACAAACGCCACCTCGTCACCAGACGGTAAGTGAATTGAAAAGTGCGTTACGTCTGCAATATGGGCGTCTCTGGTGGAGTAAAGTCACCGTATTGATGCTAACTGGCAACCCAACTGACATTGAGCAACTCGCGCCCGGTCTCACCAAAGACTACTGGCTCGAAGATGGGGGCACCGTGCTGTTATGGGGCGGTAGTGCAGATGCCGCGCCGGAAGCTGACTGGATGAGCGCCTTGCGCAAGCTGCGTCGCCGTCCGGTTGATGCCCTGGTATGGGTAACGTCTGCATTTGACCACTTTCCTACACTTAACCCGGCACCCGTTGAAAGCCCGCTGTCGATGGATGCCATGGACGGCATCGCACATCGTTTCAGCGCCCGTTTTAATACGCTTGGCTGGCAACTTCCTCTGTATGTCTGGTCAGTTCATCCTGGCTCGCAGCAGGCAGGCCGCGTGGTGCAGTCCGTCGGATGTTTGCTGCCCGCAGGTGCAAAACCGCTGCATCTTGATACTCAACTGAAGGCGCTGACCGAACAACTGACCGCCGCGGGAACCCGTCAGGTCTGCGCTTGTTCGCAGAACACCTTCCTGCTCGATGTCGATAATTTACTTTCCACGGCCTCTGAAGTGCTGAGTCATCCGCTGTCGGTGTTCCTGAATCCTTACCGTCCGCTACCCCTGGCGGGGGTGATGTTCAGCCCGTCGGCGACCGGGTCGGCACGCGGCATTCCCCATCATTGGGGAAAAGATTCGCGTTGGGATGTTCTGCTGGAATCGCTGCCAAAACTGACGTCCGGCCTGCGACCGCAAAAGCGGGGTTTCTCCTGGCGACGCGCCACCGCCATATTGCTGGCCGCGGTGATGATGCTGTGGGGCGCAGGGCTGATAGTGTCGTTTATCGCCAACCGTGCGTTGGTGAGCGAAGGCGCCTCGTTGTCTGAACGGGCGGCGAATACGCACAAATCTCCCCAGTCTCGTTTACAGGCATTGTTAGATCTTCAGCAGCTCACTGAAAAGCTGCAGTACCGTCAGCAGCACGGGACCCCGTGGTATACCCGCTTTGGCATGAATCAGAATGATTCATTATTAAGTGCGTTATGGCCACAGTATGCCAACAGTGCGCTGCCGCTGATCCGCGATGCTGCCGCCCGGGAGCTACAGGCAAAACTGCATGCGCTGACCGCATTACCGCCGGATAGCCCCCAGCGCAGCGCGCTGATCAAGCCGACCTACAATCAGCTCCGGCTGTATCTGATGCTCGCCCGTCCGGACAAAATGGATGCCGCCTGGTTCACGCCGGAACTACTGAAAACCTGGTCCCGGCGCGAGGGGGTGAAAAACGGGTTCTGGCAGGGCAGCGGTGCGGATCTCATCAAATACTATGCGACGGCATTGCCCCATCACCCGCAATGGGCGCTGCTGGCAGACAACGATTTGGTGAACGATGTGCGTACGATCCTGGTTCGCCAGATAGGCGTGCGCAACGGCGAGGCGTCGCTGTATCAGAAAATGTTGACTCAGGTCTCTCATCAGTATGCCGATCTCCGCCTGCAGGATATGGTCGGTGATACCGATGCCTCGAGGTTGTTCAGCACCGGGGAAGTGGTGCCGGGCATGTTTACGCGTCAGGCCTGGGAAGGGGCGGTGAAATCTGCCATTGAAAAAGTCGCGAATGAGCGCCGGGAAGAGGTGGACTGGGTGCTGTCGGATAACAAAGACACCGTCACCGCGGCACTGTCGCCGGAAGCCCTTAAAGATCGCCTGACCGCCCGCTACTTCTCTGATTTCTCCGGCAGCTGGCTTGAGTTTCTCAACAGCCTGCGCTGGCAGGATGCGGTCACGCTGTCGGATGCGGTGGATCAACTCTCGTTAATGGCGGACGTACGCCAGTCGCCACTGGTGGCCCTGATGAATACGCTCAGCATACAGGGGCGCACCGGGCAGACGGGGGAAGGGTTGTCGGATTCGCTGGTGAAATCGGCGCAGAATCTGTTTAACAGCAGTAATCAGCCCGCCATCGATCAGGGCAAAGGCATGCATGGCCCGCTTGATCCGAGTTTTGGCCCGCTGCTGGCACTTCTCGACGGCACGGCTGGCGGGCAGGGCGATACCAGCCTCAGTCTGCAAACCTTTTTAACCCGCGTAACCCAGGTGCGGCTGAAGCTCCAGCAGGTGATCAATGCCTCAGACCCGCAGGCGATGACGCAGACGCTGGCCCAGACCGTGTTCCAGGGCAAAGCTATCGATTTGACCGAAACCCGTGATTACGGCAGCCTGGTTGCCGCCAGCCTTGGGCAGGAGTGGAGCGGGTTTGGCAGTACGCTGTTTGTCCGCCCGATGGAGCAGGCGTGGCAGCAGGTGCTGACCCCGGCGGCGGAAAGCCTCAACACCCAATGGCAGTCAGCCATTGTGAATGACTGGAACAGCGCCTTCGGCGGGCGTTATCCGCTGAAATCCAGCAGCAGTGAAATCTCGCTGCCTTTACTGGCGCAGTACCTGAACGGCGATAGCGGGCGTATTAGCCGCTTCCTGCAAACCCGGCTGAACGGGGTGCTGCATAAAGAGGGCAGTCATTGGGTGCCGGACGCCATCAACGCACAGGGGCTTGAGTTCAACCCGGCGTTTATCCGGGCAGTCGATACCCTGAGTCATATCTCCGATGTGGTCTTCACCACGGGTCCGGCCGGGTTGAGCTTTGAGATCCGACCGGGTACGGCTGAAGGCGTGATGCAAACCAACCTGATTATCGACAATCAGAAACTGGTGTATGTGAATCAGCTGCCGGTCTGGAAACGCTTTACCTGGCCTGCCGACACGGAGGCGCCAGGCGCATCGTTAAGCTGGATTAGCACTCAGGCCGGTACCCGTCAGCTGGCGGATATTCCCGGGGCCTGGGGATGGATACGCCTGCTGGACACGGCAGCGATTGCGCCTTATCAGGGGCTGAACAGCAGTTGGCAACTGACGTGGAAAGCGAAGGACGGGCATCCGCTTAACTATGTCCTGCGCACGGAAGCAGGTGAAGGGCCGCTGGCGCTGCTGAAGCTGCGTAACTTTGTTCTGCCAACCACTATCTTCGTGACCTCCGGCAGCACCGCGGTTGCGCCCGATGCCACTGCCGCGGCAGACCTCGACTAACTTTTTCACGCCACAGGAATTTGCATGGCAACTCTGAGTACGCTTTTTAGCGCCTGTTCGCAAGAACCCCAGGCGCTGATGGAACACACCCGGGCCTCGCTGAGTCTTTGGGAGAACTGGCTGGCACCGATCGCCAGCGATCGGCCAGCCGGAGAGGACATCAGTTACGACGACGATTTTCAGCTGATCCGTGAAGAGGTAAATAAACTCTCAGGCTTCAATACCGAGCTGATCGCTACCCTGGCGGAAAAGCTGTTGATCCATGGCAGCAAAGATATCCGCGTGGCGACGTTCTACGTCTGGGCGCGTCTACAACAGGAAGGCGAATCCGGCCTGGCGCAGGGGCTGACGCTGCTTGCTGCCCTGCTGGAGCGCTATAGCGATGAGGTCCACCCGCGCCGTGAGCGTCCGCGCAAAGCGGCCCTGGAGTGGCTGGCGGGCAGTAAAGTGCTGGACACACTGACGCTCTATCCTGAAGTGAATAAAGACGATTTTACACAGACGGTCGGTGCGCTGGCGATTATCGCGCAGGTGACCGACGGCTGGGATATCTCCGCTCAGCCTGAGCTTGGCGCGCTGTATGGCGCACTGGAAAACCGCATGACCCAGTCGGGTGGTATGGATGCCGTCGTGCCGCAAACCAGCAGTTCAGACGAACCAGTCAGGCATAGCGCCTCGACATTCACCGCCAACACCTCCGGTATCCATTCCGGGCGCGAACTGATGGAACAGGCAAAGCTGCTGGCAAACTATCTGCGTGAGCAGCCCGACGGCTGGCTGGCAGGGCATCGTCTGATGAAAAGCATTCGCTGGGACACGCTGCACGAACTTCCCGCTCTCGATGCAGAAAGCCGTACGCGTCTGATGCCGCCTAAAGCGGAGTACCGGGCGCAGCTTAAACGGCTCTATTTGCAACAAAGCTGGGTAGAGCTGATTGAGCAGGCCGACCGGATGTTTGCCGAAAGCGTGAATCACCTGTGGCTGGATTTGCAGTGGTATCTGCATCAGGCGTTACAGAAGGCGGGCGCCCCCTGGGAGAACTGGACGGATATCGTGCGCAACGATCTGCGCTGTTTCCTCAACCGAATGCCCGGTCTGGAAGGGCTGGCTTACAGCGACGGTACGTCATTTGCTGATGAGGTGACGCTGAACTGGATCAATCAGCACGTGCTCGACAACGTTGACGGCTGGGGCCATGAAACAGAAAGCGCATCGGCATCTGCACAGGATGACATTTTGCTGCTGGAACCAGAAGCGGTCGCCATCGCGGATAAAGACGGCATCGATGCAGCACTTGGCTGGCTGAATACCCGCCCCGGTGGCGACACGTCTCGCAACCGCTGGCTGCTGCGTCTGTTGATGGCCCGCCTCGCTGAACAATATGGCAAAAATGAACTGGCGACGTATCTGCTCAATGAACTCGACACTCGCGCCACCTCCGTGATGTTGGCGGACTGGGAGCCGGAGCTGCTGTTTGAAGTCAAAGCCCGTTCCCTGCGCCTGCTGCGCATGAAAGCCAACCGCAGCGACAGCGATAAGCAACGCCTCACCCCGGCCATGGACGCGCTACTGTCCGGGCTGATTTTGCTCGATCCGGTGCGCGCGGCGGTGCTGTGTAGTTAATCCTGGTGCCATTTCATTTAATTATCTTCATTAGGGCTACTCGATGGACGATTTAACCCTGCGCTATTTTGACGCAGAAATGCGTTATTTACGTGATGCCGCAAAAGAGTTTTCCCGCGCGCATCCGGATCGGGCTGCGTTGCTCGATCTGGATAAGGCGGGAACCCCCGATCCGTACGTGGAGCGCCTGTTCGAAGGCTTCGCTTTTTCGATGGGGCGTCTGCGCGAAAAAATTGATGACGATCTGCCGGAGTTAACGGAAGGGCTGGTGAGCCAGCTCTGGCCGCACTATCTGAAAACGATCCCGTCGATGTCCGTGGTGTCACTGGAGCCCGATATCGCCGGGATGAAAATGGGTGAGACGGTGAACGCCGGGCTGGAAGTTTACTCCCGTCCTGTAGGCGCGAAGCAGACCGTTTGTCAGTACCGGACCACGCGCGATATGCCGCTGAACCCGCTGAAGCTGACGCGGGTGTCGATGGAAACCGAGCCGGACGGACGTTCTCTGCTGCGGCTGCGAATTGCTTGCAATCCGCTGACGGACTGGAAGCAGTGCGATTTACGCCGCCTGGCGTTTTACCTGACGGGTGAGGCTCCGGTCAGTAACGCCCTGCATCTGGCGTTAACCCGTCGCCAGGCCGGGCTATATTTGCGCCTGCCCGGTCAGACCGACAGAATTGCGATTGACGGCGGGTTCTCCCCCGGTGGTTTTCGCGATGAAGATCGCCTCTGGCCGAAAGGCGACAGCGCGTTTAGCGGCTATCAGCTGCTGCTGGAATACTTTACCTTTCGCGACAAGTTCCGCTTCGTGCACCTGAACGGCCTTGAGGACATCACCTTTCCTGCGGGTCTGACCTCCTTCGATATTGAAGTGGTGTTCAGTACCCAGTGGAACAGCGAGCTGCCGGTGATGGACCATGCGCTGTGTCTGCACTGTGTGCCGGTGATTAACCTGTTCACGCTTCAGGCCGATCCGCTGCGCATCAATGGGCTCGAAAGTGAGTATTTGCTGCGCCCAAGGCGATTACAGGATGGGCATACGGAAATCTACTCGGTTGACTCTGTTCTCGGGTCGAAGCGCACCAACGACGCGCAGTATGTGCCGTTCACCAGTTTCCGCCATCGCGGTGGCATGATGCGCCGCGAAGCACCGTCGCGCTATTACCATACCCGCGTCCGTCGTGGGCCGAGTGGGTTGTATGACACCTGGCTGATTCTGGGGGGCGATCTCTGGGAAACCGATCGGGTAATCAACGGTGAAACGCTGTCACTGAAAGTGACGGGCACCAACGGCCAACTGCCGCGTAAGGCGCTGATGAGCACGTTGCTTGACCGCTGCGAGCAGGTGACGCAAACCCGCCTTAAAGTCAGAAACCTGTGTAAGCCGACGCTGCCAGCCTATCCACCGGCTGAAGACAGTTTCCATTGGCGCGTACTGAGCCATTTGGGTTCCAGCTTCCTCAATATTATGAGCAGCGCAGAGGTGTTGCGCAGCACGCTGGAACTTTACAACTGGCAGCACGACGAGATGAACCTGCGTCGGCTGGATGCCATTCTCGACGTACAGCACCACCTGGTTCAGCGCTTCGAAAAAGGTCATTTGCTCAGGGGCGTGGATATTGAAGTTACCCTCGACAGCAACGGCTTTAGCGGTGAAGGCGATATTTACCTGTTTGGGGAAATGCTCAATCGTTTTCTTGCGCTCTACAGCGATATCCACCTGTTCAATCAGCTCACTCTTATCGTTCAGCCGGAAAATACATGCATCCGATGGAAAGAGAATCACAATCAGCGACTGCCCGGCTAACGGCGCAGTTACAGGACGATATCAGCCGGACCAACTTTTACCGTTTTTGCCAGTTGCTGGAGCAAAGCCAGCCAGATGCCCCAGCGCTCGGCAGTACCTGGAAAATCAGTAACGATCCGATTCGTTTTCGTCCACATCCCGGTATGGGTTTTCCAGCCGGAGAGTTTAAACGTCTGGATATTCCGGATGAACCCGATAAACCCGCCAGTGCCATGGTCACCTTCATGGGGCTGTATGGCGTGGAATCTCCGCTACCGACAGCCTGTATTGATGACATAACCCAGCGTCGTGAAGGTCATGAAGCGGTCAGCGATTTTCTGGATATTTTTAACCATCGGTTGATCACCCAGTATTACCGCATCTGGCGTAAATACTCGTGGCCCGCCTCGTTTCAGCCCGGCGGGAAAGACAAAACGTCGCAATATTTGCTGAGCCTGGCGGGGCTTGGATTAAAAGGGTGCGCAGAGAATATCGCCACGCCGATTTCACGCTTTCTTGCGCTGCCGGGCCTGATGCGGCTGCCCACGCGAACCAGCGAAGGGATCATGGCTATCGTGCAGTTGCTGGCACCCGATACCCAGGCAGATATCGTGCCGCACGATCCTGCCCGCGTGGCGCTGAAATCCACGCTGCGCATGAGCGCCAGCCGCCCGGTATCGTTGGGCAATCGTCCGGTGATGGGCAGTCATGCCATCGATGTGAATCATCAGGCTCACCTGCGGCTGCGCACGGATAACCCCGATGAGGCGATGTCCTGGCTGCCGGGTAGCGCACTGCATCGTGATTTTCTGGCGCTGTTGCAGGTCTATCTGGGCGCACGGCTCGATTTACGTATCACGCTGACGCTGGATCGCGAGCTGCTCCCGGATGCCTCGCTCTCCTGTAAATCCGGGGGAAATGGCGTGCAGCTGGGAAGAACGGCAGTGATGCGTCGTCAGGATCAAACTGGCCCGAAGGCCGGGCAGAATACCATTACTATTAATCTGGGGCGTTACCAGCGCTTGTTGGAACAGCCTCATAGAAGAGAAGCAGATGATGAAGGCAATTATCGGGAATAAAGGGATTACAGCGGGGATGCTGATGTGCTTATTACTGAGTGGCTGTGGGTTAACCCAGAAAGTCAGCGACGGCACCGTAGCGATGACGAAATCTATTTTTTATAAGCAGATAAAAACGCTGCATCTCGATATTCGTGCTCGTGATGCCATCAACAATAATGCCCAGGGCAACGCGCTGGCGACCGTGGTGCGTATCTATCAGCTCAAAGAGCGCAAGGCCTTTGACAGCACGGATTATCCCTCTTTATTTGCCTCCGACAACGAGGCGCTAAAAACCGATCTGGTGGCAGAAAAAGACCTGCGCGTGCGTCCAGGTGAATCGGTAAGCGTGGATATGCCAATGGAAGAGGGCGCTCAGTTTGTGGCGGTTGCGGCCATGTTCCTCACGCCGGATCAGGAGAAAAACAGCTGGCGCGTAGTGATGAGCCGTCAGGATTTGGATCCTGAGGATGCGCGTCACATCGAACTCAACCAGCAGACGTTAACCCTGCTACCCGTTAAGGATGACTGATGCCTGACAGCCATTTCAGCCCCTCGCTCTACGAACTCCTGTACGGCAATTTCACCGGCGGGCTCGATCTCCATCAGGTCAGCGAACAGAACCAGGTGATTTTGTCGGTACTGGATAACATGCAGCGGATCCTTAACTGTCGTGCCGGCACCCTGGCGCATATCCCGGATTACGGTCTGCCGGATATGACCACTATTCTGCAAGGCCTGCCTGGCACCGCACATCAGCTGATGAGCACCCTCTCGGTGGTGCTGCTCAAATATGAACCACGGCTGAGCAGCATCAACGTGGTGATGCAGGACCAGGCCATCCCCGGCGAACTGCGTTATGCCATCGACGCCGAACTAAAAGGCATTGGCCTGGTGCGCTACGGCACCGAGTTTATGCCCGAAGGTCGGGTGTTGATTCGTCATCTCAAACAGCAGAACTATTTTGATAATAAGGCCCGGATTTAGGTCGGGCGACCAATGGCAGGGAAAGCATGTCAGCCAAAGCACAATTTCTTAAAAAACTGCAGGACCAACAGCCTCGCCGTCGCGATTTTGACAGCAAGAGTGAAGCCGATATCGCCGACCTGCGTCTGCGGATGGGAGAGCTTCAGGAAAATATGGCCGCGTGGCTCACGGACACCGGGATCAGCATTGCGTCCGATGACGTCGCGCTCAGCGATTTGTTGGTAGGGGGAAAAACCTTCACCGTTCCGGCGCTGAGCCTGCGCTACGACAACCGTGAAATAAAATTCACTCCGGTATTTTTGTACGGCCAGGGCGTTACCGGCTGCGTGGAAGTCTCCCTGTGTATGCAGGGGCGCGCCACGCCGCAGTTTCGACTATTTATGCGTTGCAGTGAAAGCGTCGACTGGACCTGTAGCCCGGTTGGTGTGCCCGGCGCGCGCAGAAGTGCGTTCAGCGAGGACGCCTTCTTCGAAATGATTGCCGGGCTGCTGCCCTGATAACACGCCTTTTAGGGATGAAATCACTATGTACGACGCAAAACCTCGCCCGGTAAAAACCGGCGGCGATCCGCGCATCCTTGCAGACTTCACCACCCTGCGTGAAGAGATGAGTAAATTAACGCACCCGGCGCGTCCGGACGTGAACTGGGCGCGGGTCGAAAGCCTGTCCCTTTCGCTATTTGAACAAAACGGCGTTGAGCTGCAAACCGCCGCCTGGTACACCCTGGCCCGCAGCCATCTGGCGCGGATTAACGGGCTGAACGAAGGCATGGCTATCCTCAACGCGCTGTTGGCACATCAGTGGGCGCAGGTCTGGCCGCTGCAAACCGCCTCCCGGGCGGAGATCCTGAGCGGCCTTAGCCAGCGTTTGCAGAAAGTGTTCCGCACTTTTACGCTGACCCACGAAGACCTGTCCCCGCTGTATGAAGCAGAAAAGCAGCTGCGGGCGCTGGACGATATTTTGACGCGTCAGGGGCTGAAGCAGGTCTGCCAGCTCTCGCCGCTACTGGGGCAGATAAGCAGCGCGGTGACCCGGCTGGAAAACAGCGCGTCCCAGGCAACGCCAGCCCCCGCTATTGCGCTGCCGGTGCAGGCGTTGCAGGAGCCTGGCGTTGAGCGCGAGCGCGCCCCTGAGAGTCGGCTGGTCTACGTGATTCGTCAGGAGCCAGAGATGACGGTGGAAGTGGTGCATGAACCCTCGCCGCCACCGTCTGTGCAGCCGCGCTGGCCTGCGTTTGCCGCCGGGGCATGTTCGGCCTTGCTGCTGGGGGCCGTGGTGCTGTGGGGCTGGAATACCCTGCACCAGGTTGACGGCACCGCGCAGGCGCTGAGTGCGTCGGTGGCAACGTTGCCGCAGGCGCTCAGCCACGCTGAAATCCAGCGGCTACGCGAGGCCGGTACGGGTAAAATGAATGCCGATGTCTGGCTGAAACAGACCGCCTCCCGGCTGGATACCCTGGCATCTTTGCCGCCACAATGGCCGCAACAGCAGGGCAATGCGCTGCTGGATCAGGCGCAAGCCCTGTGGCCGAATAACGCTCAGCTTGTTGCGATGCGTAATCAGTGGCAGCAAAAAATAGCGTTAAACCGGATGACGGATGACACGCTCAACGGCTGGCATGACGGCATGGCCACGTTGCAGACTCTGACCGACAGGCTGAACGCGCTCGATGGGCAAAAGGGAAAATACCTTACCGTCAGCGAACTGAAATCGCAGGTGTTTGCTGCGACCCAGGCGTTTAATCGCGCGGTGCCGACTGAAGAACTGTTGCGACAAATGGCCGCACAGGATAATCCGCAGAGTATTTCGGCGGCGCAGAAACTGCAAACCGAGCAGCGGCTGAAACAGCTCATTACCCGCTATGCACAGCTGGATAGCGCGCAGAAAGAGCAATAATCCGCTGGGAAAACACCGGGTGTGTCTGATTTGCCTTAGCAAAACAAAATGCTGTCGTCTAAATCACTTATACTGCCGTCATTCTGATTAATCGACGTCATATCATCAGCATGTATATTTCGACACGCTTTAAGGTTGTCATCCATCTCTGCGCTTTTCTGGTCGTGCTGTATAGCCTGACCATGATCCCGCCGATGCTGCTCGCGTTGGTCGACAAGGAACGTAGCCTGTTTGCGTTCCTTTCCACGTTTGCCCTTTTTTTTCCAACCGGGCTGATCGGCTGGGGGTTAACCCGTCAGTCGAAAATCCAGCTTGAAACGCGCGACGGATTTATCATCATCGTCCTGTTCTGGCTGTTGTTCTCGCTGATCAGCGCCATGCCGCTGTGGCTGGATGATTCGCTGAACATTTCCCTTGCGGATGCGATGTTCGAAGGCATATCGGGAATTACCACCACCGGTGCATCCATTTTCAGCGACGTAAGCAACCTGCCACGCTCGGTGCTCTATTACCGCTCACAGCTGAACTTTATCGGCGGCTTGGGCGTTATTGTACTGGCGGTGGCGGTGCTGCCGTTACTGGGCATCGGGGGCATGAAGCTGTATCAGTCGGAAATGCCCGGCCCGTTTAAAGAAGAACGCCTTACGCCCCGGCTGGCCGATACTGCCAAAAGCCTGTGGTTCACCTATTTGCTGCTGGGACTGGCCTGTACGCTGGCTTTTTTCCTCGCCGGGATGCCGTTCTTTGATGCGCTGTGTCATGGCCTGTCGACGGTATCTCTGGGCGGTTTTTCGACTCAAAGTGAAAGCATCGGCTACTACGATAGTTACGCCATTGAGCTGGTGGCGGGCGGCTTCTCGCTGCTGTCTGCGGTCAACTTTACCCTCTATTTCGTGGCGCTCTCGCGTCGCAGCCTGAAACCGTTTCGCCGTAACAGCGAACTGCGCTTTTTCCTCAGCGTGGTGGCGGTGGTCGTGGCGGTAATCACCTTCGAAGTCTGGCGTGCCGGGATGTACACCTTGCCCGCCTCGTTCGTCCACTCTTTCTTCCTCGTCAGTTCGATGATCACCGATAACGGCCTGGCGACGGCAGATTACGCCTCGTGGCCGACGCACGTGGTGGTCCTGCTGCTGTCCGCCAGTTTCTTCGGTGGCTGCGTCGGCTCAACCTGCGGCGGCATCAAAGCCCTGCGTTTTCTGATCCTCTTTCGCCAAAGCCGGCATGAAGTGCATCAGTTGGCCCATCCGCGCGCCATCATGAGCGTGCGCGTCGGTAACACGGTGATTAACGACAGGGTGATGCGCTCGGTCTGGAGCTTCTTCTTTCTGTACATCCTCTGCACCTGCGGTTTTATCTGGGCGCTAAACCTGTTGGGCTACGATTTGCTCACTTCATTTGCCTCCGTCGCCGCCTGCATTAATAATATGGGCTTAGGATTTGGCGCTACCGCGGCGGGGTTTGGCCCGCTCAACGACGCCGCCAAATATTTGCTCTGCGGGGCTATGTTGCTAGGTCGTCTGGAGATTTATCCGGTCCTTATTCTGCTGTCGAGAACCTTCTGGCGCAGCTAAACGTAAATCCGCATGGGATCCATGGAGTCGAATGTGATGAATATCAGCGATGTTGCGAAGAAAACCGGGTTAACCAGCAAAGCGATTCGTTTTTACGAAGAGAAAGGGCTGGTGACCCCTCCGTTGCGTAGCGACAACGGCTATCGCAGCTACACGCAAAAGCATCTGGATGAGTTGACGCTGCTCCGCCAGGCCCGTCAGGTGGGCTTTAATCTGGAAGAGTGCGGCGAGCTGGTGAATCTGTTTAACGATCCGGGCCGTCACAGTGCGGACGTAAAAGCGCGCACCTTGCAAAAAGTGGCGGATATCGAACGTCACATTAAGGAACTTCAGGGGATGCGTAAACAACTGCTGGCGCTGGCGGAGGCGTGTCCGGGGGATGACAGCGCCGAATGCCCGATTATGGATAATCTCTCCGGCTGCTGTCATCGTAAAGCGTGATTAGTGCGGGCGTACTTTTAGCGTAATGCCGTCAACGGAAACGACCTCCACGCGACTGCCCGCCGGGAGATCCTCTTCTGCAATCACTGGCCAGGAGCTATCGCCGACGCGCACATGACCGTGTCCGTTGCTGAGCGGGGCTTCCAGAATAAACACCTTCCCAATCAGCTGCTGACCGCGCTGATTGAGCTGGCTGTCGGCGCGGGGCTGCTGCCTCACGCGGTGAGACAGCCAGCGCCACCACAGCCAGGCTGCCAATAGCGTCAGCCCGGCAAACACTGCCCCTTGCCACTCCCAGCCAAAAGGCAACAGCCACACCAGCAGACCGGTGACAATCGCTGCCACGCCACTCCACAGCAGATAGCCATTGCCCCCAAGCATTTCCGCCGCCAGCAGCACGCCGCCGAGACTCAGCCAGAAAATATGCGGGTGGGCGAGGAGAGCATCAATCATGGTTTTTTCCGCTCGTCGGCGCTGCCTTTAATCAGCTCGGCGATCCCGGCAATGGAGCCCATCAGGCTGCTGGCATCCAGCGGCATCATCACCACTTTGCTGTTACTGGATGAGCCAATCTGCTGCAGTGCATCGGTGTATTTCTGCGCCACGAAGTAGTTCACCGCCTGAATATCCCCGGCGGCAATCGCTTCGGACACCATCTGCGTCGCGCGGGCTTCTGCTTCCGCAGAACGCTCACGCGCTTCCGCTTGCAGGAACGTGGACTGACGCTCACCCTCCGCTCGCAGGATCTTCGACTGCTTTTCCCCTTCGGCTTTCACGATCTGCGCCTGGCGGATCCCTTCGGCTTCCAGAATATAGGCACGTTTAGTACGTTCGGCTTTCATCTGCGCATTCATCGCGTCGATAAGTTCAGCCGGTGGACGCACATCGCGAATTTCAATACGGGTGATTTTGATGCCCCACGGATTGGTGGCTTCATCGACGATATGCAGCAGGCGGGTGTTGATGTTGTCACGCTGGGAGAGCATTTCATCAAGCTCCATCGAGCCCAGCACGGTACGGATATTGGTCATCGTCAGGTTGATGATCGCCAGTTCCAGGTTGCTGACTTCATACGCCGCTTTCGGGGCATCAATCACCTGAATAAAACACACCGCATCAATCGAAACGTTGGCGTTATCTTTGGAGATAACTTCCTGCGACGGGATATCCAGCACCTGTTCCATCATATTAATTTTACGGCCGATGCGGTCCATAAAGGGCACCACCAGGCTCAGACCCGGCTGCAGCGTATTGGTATAACGACCGAAACGCTCGACCGTCCATTGGTAGCCCTGCGGCACGATCTTGACGCCAGCGCCGACAATCACCAGCGCCACGAAAATTAGGACCGGAATAAAAATAAGCATTAAAAACCTCCTGTTTTTACTGAGAAACCCTTGGACTTACATGTCAGGGGCGGTACAGGAAGTATAACTTTTATTTAGCGTGCAGCGCTAACGTTCTAAAGGGCAAAAAACGAACAAAATGCCCCAGCGGCAGAGTGCCGCCAGGGGAGGGGATATCAGTACAGCAGGGAGTACAGCAGGCGACGGTATTTTGAGGCCAGCGCATCGCCCGTGCCTAACGCGGCAAGGATCTCTTGCAGCATTTTACGCGCCTGTCCGTCGGCGGCACCCAGGTCTTTACGCAGATGGCTGAACAGCAGCTCCAGCGCTTCTTCATTGCGCCCAACCTGATGCAGCTGCAGTGCCAGCTGTGAGGCGAGGGCCGCATCGTCCGGACGTTCCGCTACCTGCTGTTGCAACTGCTGGATTTCCGGGGTGTCTGCCGCCTGTTTCAGCAGCTCAATTTGCGCCACCAGACCCTGATAGCGGGTGTCCTGATCCTGCAGCGGGACGGTTTTCAGCGTGGCCTCAGCGTCTTCGGAGCGGTTCAGGGCAATCTGCGTTTCGGCCAGCAGCAGGCCAATCTGGCTGTCCTGATTCGACATCTGCCAGGCGTCTTTCAGTAACGGCAGCGCCTCGGCGTGGTTGCCTTCCTGCATCAATTGCATGGCCTGCTGGGCCTTAAGTTCTTCTTCACGCGGCAGCACTTTATCGAGCAGCGCACGGATAACGTCTTCTGGCTGCGGGCCCTGGAAGCCGTCCACCGGCTGACCGTTCTGGAACAGGTACACGGTCGGAATGGCGCGCAGGCCGAACTGGGAGGCAATCATCTGCTCGGCGTCGCAGTCGAGTTTGGCCAGAATGAACTGCCCCTGATATTGGTTGGCGAGGCTTTCCAGTACTGGCGTGAGCTGCTCGCAATGTTGGCTGCGCGGTGACCAGAAGTAAAACAGCACAGGAACGGTGGCCGACTGCTCCAGCGTCTGATGCAGGTTAGCTTCGGTAATGTTAACGATATACTGTGCAGACATAAGTCATTCTCTTTATTCGATTTGAGTCAATATCTCATTGAGATGGGGGCGGAGGACGGGGCTTCAACTCAGCCCTGCAAAATTTTGTCCATCATTCGCCCCGGTAACAGACGCTTAAGCAGCATCACCGCATGCGTGACCAGCGTCACCGGATAGCGCATTTTCGGTTTATCACTGCTGAAAGCATGGCGCACTTTTGCCACAACTGCCTCCGGGCCGAGGGTAAAACGTGCGGCAATGCCCGGGTTCTCGACCGGTTTATCGGCCTGGGTCTGGTTGACGTTGTCGGTAAAACGAGTGCGGATCGGGCCGGGTTCAATCAGGCTGACCTTAATGCCGCTGTGGCGTAATTCCATGCGCAGCGCGTCGGACCAGGCCTCCAGCGCGTATTTACTGGCGGCATACGCCCCGCGTCCCGGCGTGGAAATCAGGCCCATCACCGAGGACGTCATCACGATGCGGCCTTCACCGTGCGGCACCATGGCGGGCAGCAGGCGCATGGTCAGCTGGTGGGTGCCAAAAAAGTTGGACGAAAACTGCTGCTCAAGCTGGGTGCGACTCAGGGTGTTGAGTGGACCGTAAACGCCGTAACCGGCATTGTTGAAAATGCCGTACAGGCGGTTTTCGCTCAGGGCAATAATCTCGTCTGCGGCGCGTTCGACGCAGGCTGGATCATCCAGATCGAGCTGCACACCGGTCAGCCCCAATTCCGTCATGCGAGCCACGTCTTCCGGCTTACGACACGCGGCCAGCACGCGAAAACCGTCGCGTTTGAGTTCCAGCGCGCTTTCCAGCCCAATACCGCTGGAACATCCTGTAATTAAGACCGTTTTTTGCATAACTTTACCTGATGACAACTCCGTATTTTTACGAGTCGTGTTTAACTAAGGGTGCCAGACGTGTCGCCATCCAGTCCGCGATAAACGGCTGGGCGTCACGATTGGGGTGAATGCCATCATCCTGCATCCATTGCGGTTTCAGATAGACCTCTTCCATGAAAAAGGGCAGCAGAGGAATATCGAACTCGCGGGCAAGCTGCGGATATATCGCGCTAAAGGCCTCATTATACCGACGGCCATAGTTTGCAGGCAGACGAATTTGCATTAACAGCGGCTGGGCGTTAGCGGCTTTCACATCCTTCAGGATAGTGCGCAGGGTCTGCTCGGTTTGCTGAGGCTGAAATCCGCGCAGGCCATCATTGCCGCCCAGCTCGACCAGCACCCAGCGTGGCTGGTGTTGCTTAAGCAACGCGGGCAGACGCGCCAGCCCCTGCTGCGAGGTATCCCCGCTAATACTGGCGTTGACAACCTCGGTCTTCGGCTGCCACTTTTCATTCAGGAGCGCGGGCCACGCGGCGGTTGCCGCCATGCGATATCCGGCGCTCAGACTGTCACCCAGAATTAACAGCGTGTCGGCAAACGCCGCGCGACAGGTTAACAGCAACAGAAACAGGAACGGCACATGCCAGCGGAAAACATACTTGAAGTTCATCATCTTAAGAAATCCGTCGGTCAGGGTGAGCAGGAACTTTCCATCCTTACCGGAGTTGAGCTGCTTGTCAAACGGGGGCAGAGCATCGCGCTGGTGGGCGAGTCGGGTTCAGGCAAGTCGACGCTGTTGGCGATCCTCGCCGGGCTGGACGACGGCAGCAGCGGAGAAGTGAAACTGATAGGGCAACCGCTGCATGCGATGGATGAAGAGGCTCGAGCGGCGTTACGCGCTCGGCACGTCGGTTTTGTCTTCCAGTCTTTTATGCTGATCCCCACTCTCAATGCGCTGGAAAACGTCGAGCTGCCGGCGCTGCTGCGGGGGGAAACCGACAGTCAGGGGCGTAGCCACGCCAAAGCGCTGTTGGAACAGCTCGGGCTCGGCAAACGTCTGCACCATTTACCGGCCCAGCTGTCCGGGGGCGAACAGCAGCGCGTGGCGCTGGCCCGGGCGTTTAATGGCCGTCCCGACCTACTGTTTGCCGATGAGCCGACCGGCAACCTCGACCGCCAGACCGGCGATCGCATCGCCGACCTGCTGTTTTCTCTCAACCGTGAGCACGGCACGACTCTGGTGTTAGTGACACACGACCCGGCGCTGGCCGCCCGCTGTGACCGACGGTTGCGGCTGATCAACGGACAGTTGCAGGAGGAGTCATGATTGCCCGTTGGTTTTGGCGCGAATGGCGCTCGCCGTCGCTGCTGATAGTCTGGCTGGCGCTGAGTCTGGCGGTAGCCTGTGTGCTGGCGCTCGGCAATATCAGCGATCGGATGGACAAAGGCCTCAGCCAGCAAAGCCGTGAATTTATGGCGGGTGACAGAACGCTACGCACCGCTCGCGCTGCCCCGGAGGAATGGCTGAGCAAAGCCCGCGAAATGGGGTTGCAGGTGGGGGAGCAGCTCAGTTTCGCCACCATGACCTTCGCCGGGGACACGCCGCAGTTGGCGAGCGTTAAGGCGGTGGATGATATCTACCCGATGTACGGCAAGCTGGAGACTTCTCCACCGGGCCTTAAACCGCAGGCGGGCAGCGTCTTGCTGGCCTCGCGCCTGATGGCCCTGCTCAATCTGAAAACCGGCGATAACATTGACGTCGGCGACGCCACGCTGCGCATCGCCGGGGAAGTCATTCAGGAGCCGGATTCCGGCTTCAACCCGTTCCAGATGGCGCCGCGTCTGATGATGAACGTAGCAGACGTCGAGAAAACCGGAGCGGTCCAGCCGGGCAGTCGCGTCAGCTGGCGCTACAAGTTTGGCGGTACGGCGCAGCAGCTAGCCGATTACGAGAAGTGGCTGTTGCCGCAGTTGAAACCCGATCAGCGCTGGATTGGCCTCGAGCAGGACGAAGGTGCGCTGGGCAAATCTCTCGAGCGCTCGCAGCAGTTCCTGTTGCTCTCGGCCCTGTTGACGCTGCTGCTGGCGGTGGCTGCGGTGGCGGTGGCGATGGGCCATTACTGCCGCAGTCGATATGACCTGGTGGCGGTGCTCAAAACGCTCGGGGCCGGGCGGGCGCAGTTGCGCAAGCTTATCCTCGGGCAATGGGCGATGTTGCTGCTGTTATCGCTGGTCAGCGGCGGGGCGATGGGGCTGCTGTTTGAATCCATCCTGATGATTCTGCTCAAACCGGTACTGCCTGCGGCGTTACCGCCTGCCAGCCTCTGGCCGTGGCTGTGGGCCATTGGCGCTATGGTGGTGATTTCGCTGCTGGTGGGGATGCGTCCGTGGCGTCTGTTGCTGGCGACCCAGCCGTTACGCGTGTTGCGTCGTGATGCGGTGGCCAACGTCTGGCCGCTGAAATTTTACATCCCGGTTATCGCGGTGATTGTCGTTGGGCTGCTGGCCTGGCTGATGGGCGGCTCGATGCTGTTGTGGTCGGTGCTGGCGGGGGCAGTCGTGTTGGCGGTGCTGTGCGGGCTTGTGGGCTGGTTGCTGCTGAACGTGCTCAAACGGGTGACCCTGAAATCACTGGCATTGCGTCTGGCGGTCAGCCGTCTGCTGCGCCAGCCGTGGTCTACGCTCAGCCAACTGGCCGCGTTTTCGCTGTCGTTTATGCTACTGGCGCTGTTACTGGTGCTGCGCGGCGATCTGCTGGATCGTTGGCAGCAGCAGCTTCCGCCGGAAAGCCCGAACTATTTCCTGATCAACATCGCGCCGGATCAGGTTGGGCCGGTGAAGGAATTCCTCGCCGATCGTCAGGTGATCCCGTCCACCTTCTACCCGATCGTGCGTGCGCGACTGAGTGACATCAACGGTCAATCGACCGACGGTAATAAAGATGAAGCCCTGAACCGCGAGCTGAACCTGACCTGGCAGAGCCAGGCCCTGGAGCATAATTCAGTGACCGCCGGGACATGGCCGCCGAAAACGGGGGAAGTGTCGATTGAAGAGGGCCTGGCGAAACGGCTGAATATCGGAGTGGGTGATAGCGTGACCTTCACCGGTGACACCCAGGCATTCAGCGCCAAAATCACCAGCCTGCGCAAAGTGGACTGGGAAAGTCTGCGACCCAATTTCTACTTCATCTTTCCGGATGGGGCGCTGGACGGGCAGCCGCAAAGCTGGCTCACCAGCTTCCGCTGGGATAACGGTAACGCGCTGCTGACCCAGCTCAACCGCGAATTCCCGACCGTCAGCCTGCTGGACATTGGCGCGATCCTCAAGCAGGTCGGCCAGGTGCTGGAGCAGGTCAGCCGGGCGCTGGAAGTGATGGTAGTGCTGGTGACGCTGTGCGGCGTGCTGCTGTTGTTGGCGCAGGTCCAGGTGGGGATGCGTCAGCGTCATCAGGAACTGGTGGTCTGGCGGACATTGGGCGCGGGGAAATCGCTGCTGCGCACTACGCTGTGGGCTGAATTTGCACTGCTTGGGCTGGTGTCAGGTCTGGTAGCGGCGATCGGGGCCGAAACCGCGCTGGCGGTGTTGCAAACTAAAGTGTTCGATTTCCCGTGGGAGCCCGACTGGCGACTGTGGGTCACACTCCCGTTGAGCGGCGGGATTTTACTCTCACTGTGCGGCGGCTGGCTGGGGCTGCGTCTGCTGAAAGGCAAAGCGCTGTTCCGCCAATTCAGCATGTAAATCCGTCGGGCCTACAAAACCTGTAGGCCCGCGCAAGCGAAGCGCCGCCGGAGAAAATACGTCATGCCGCCAGCCAGGCGGCAACGTCCTCAAAACTTCCACGAAACACAATCATCCCCGCCTTTTTGCCGAGTTGATAGCGGTACATCGGGTCGTAATATTCCGCCAACAGCGGCGAAAGCCAGCTAAAATGCGCTTCGGTAGAGCCGGTGCGCTGCTGCTCAACCAGGGATCCATCCAGCCTGGCGGTCAGCTCGGCGAAACGCTGCAACCCCAATCGGCGACGAATGGCAAACAATCCCTGATGCAGATAGTCGCTGTATTCCTGCCAGCCTTTTTCCTCGCCAAACGCCTGAAGAAAATCGTGATGCATACGGGTAAAGTACTCTTCCCGTAGGCGTTCCAGCCGCACCTCAAATGGATCTTCCACCACCGCAATCGGCGATTGTGCCATGCGGTTGCGCAGGCATTCCGGCAGATGATTGGCGCCGATCATATGGCCTTCATCTTCCAGCACCCAGCGCGACGCCTCTTTTTTCAACAGCTCGGTTGCCAGCTCATTTTCAAAACTCGCCTGTGAGAGCTGCGGTTGCAGCGTGCGGCCAAACGAGGAGCCGCGATGATGGGCCAGACCTTCCAGATCGATACCCGAAGGATGGGCCTGAACCAGCAGCGTTTTGCCGTTGCCGGTACAGCCGCCTACCAGCACCATCGGGCGCTCGACGAATTCTGTCGTCACCGTCAGCGCCGTTTGCCGCAGGGATTTATAGCCGCCGACGATCAGCGGCACATCGATGCCCGCCTCGCGCAGCCACTGTTGGGTGATGTGCGAGCGCTGCCCGCCACGGGCGCAGCACAAAATAGCCTCAGGCTGACGGCGAATGGTTTCGCGCCAGGCGTCAATGCGCTGCTGGCGTTTATCGCCCGCGACCAGCGTTTGCCCGAGTTTCAGCGCGGCATCGGCGCCGTGGCGCTTGTAGCAGGTTCCCACGGCGGCGCGCTCTTCGTCATTCATCAGCGGCAGATTGATGGCTGCAGGCATGCAACCCTGATGGAACTCTACCGGGGCGCGCACGTCGATGATGGGCGTTCCGACACGCAGAATGGCGCGGAAATCCGTCCCATTAGTCATGGAGCATTCCTTGATTGAAAAAGCATGGGGGGATTCTACGCGTGTAAGCGGGGGCCGGGGAAGGTGAAGATCAATCCCCGGCCAGATAGGTTAATTCAATTTGGACTGGGCCCAGGCGATACCGCTGGTGTATTCCGCCGGAAGCAGAGGGATCAGCGCTTCCAGCGTAGCGCTTAAGCACCCGGTGTCGCTGTCGGTGAGGTTGAGATGGCCCACTTTGCGGCCTTCGCGCACCTCTTTATGATACCAGTGCAGATGCACCAGCGGCAGCTTCAGCCAGTCGTAGTTCAGGTCGGTGCCAATCAGATTCACCATCACCGACGGGCTATTAATCACCGGCGACGGCAGCGGCAGGTCGGTGATCGCGCGCAGATGCAGCTCAAACTGGCTGATGGAGGCGCCATTTTGCGTCCAGTGCCCGCTGTTGTGGACGCGCGGGGCCAGCTCGTTAATCAGCAGACCTGCTGGGGTGATGAAACACTCCATCGCCATCACGCCGACGTAGTTCAGCTCGTTCATGATAGCCGTCAGCATACTTTCGGCTTGCGCTTGTTGCTGGGCATTGGCCTGCGGGAAGGCGACGCTGACGCGCAGAATACCGTCCTGGTGCAGGTTATGGGTCAGCGGATAGAACACCGTGCGCCCGTCATGCGCCCGCGCACCGACCAGCGACACTTCTCCGCTGAAGTTGATGCCTTGTTCAACGATACACTCGCCGTAGCAGTCCTCCGGCAGTTGGCCAGTGTCGCCCTCACGCAGACGCCACTGGCCGCGACCATCGTAGCCGCCGGTGCGGCGCTTGACGATGGCCAGCTCGCCGAGACGGGTGAACACGCCCGGCCATTCCGCTTTGTCGGCCAGCAACTGCCACGGCGCGGTGGCCAGATTCAGTTTATCGAACAGCTGTTTTTGCGTCAGACGGTCGGCGATCACCGGGAACACGTCACGGTTAACGAAGGCAGGATGACGCGCCAGCTCGCGGGTCAGGGCGGTTTCCGGCCAGCGTTCAATTTCGGCAGTAATCACGCTTTGCTGGAACGGAACCGCTTCCGGATCGGCTTCCAGGCCAACCGGCCAGACATCAATGCCCAGCGGTTCACCGGCCTGACGCAGCATACGGCCTAACTGACCATTGCCGAGGACGCAAACTTGCTTCATGCATCACCCCGCGGGTCCGGATTCTCCAGAACCTCGTCGGTCTGCGCTTTACGCCACTCGGCCAGACGCTGATGTAGCTCGCCGTCGTGGCTCGCCAGAATCTGTGCAGCCAGCAGTGCGGCGTTTGCGGCACCTGCTTTACCAATTGCCAGGGTGCCGACCGGAATGCCACGTGGCATCTGAACGATAGAATAGAGGCTGTCAACGCCGCTGAGGGCCGCGCTTTGAACAGGGACGCCCAGTACCGGCACCAGAGTTTTCGCTGCAATCATGCCCGGCAGATGTGCCGCGCCGCCCGCTCCGGCGATAATCACCTGAAAACCATTGTCTTCTGCGGTTTCGGCAAAGCTGAACAGTTTGTCCGGCGTGCGGTGTGCGGAGACCACTTCCACGTGGTGCGGAACGTTCAGGGTATCGAGGATTTCAGCGGCAAACTGCATGGTAGCCCAGTCGCTTTTGGACCCCATCACGATGGCGACACGCGCCGGATTGTTGCGGGAAGACATGCGTCTTAAAACTCCTGTGGGTGTGGAACACACTGCTTTGAAGGCCACAGAGAATAGCACGGAAAAACGTCAAGGAAAACGGTTGCGCGGCCAGTTGATGGGCGAATGAGAGACGGTTTTATCTGTTCCTGTAAATCTGGCCCATCGCGGCGCAAAATACGGTAAAGTCACCGCAGGATTTGCCTGTTTGATAAAACTGACTGCGACACTCGCAGCACCATCGTAAGGAGCATGTATGCTGAAGATTCTTCACACCCCGGAGGGGAAAAAATTTCTGACCGCTGTGGCGATCGTTTTCATTATCGCCGTGACCGTCGTTTCTAAAGTCACGTTTCAGGGCGTAGAAGATCAGTACAACCTGCCGATGGAGCAGTGGAGCGTGTCAATGTACTTCATTCAGGGAGCATGGGCCGCCATCTACAGCGTGATGTTCACCATCATTGGTTCGCTGCCGTTTGGCTTTTACTTCCTCGGCCCGAAAGACGATCGCGGCTGATTGCGGCGGTCAGAAAGGAAAGGGTATCAGTTCGACATTATCGGTGGTCACTTTGACCATCGAGCCCTCTGAATGCCAGGCGCCCAGCACTACGCGAAACGCAGGCTGACCATTGGCGGTCAGTTCGTGGACGGCGGGGCGATGCGTGTGCCCGTGAATCAGCCATTGAACGTGATGTTTTTCCATCGCCGCGACGACGGCCTGCGGATTCACGTCCATGATCTCCATCGATTTATGGCTGTTGGCGCTTTTGCTGCCGTCGCGCATTTTGGCGGCGATGCGGCGGCGAATAAACAGCGGTAAGGCGAGGAAGAGCGTTTGCAGCCAGGGCTGGTGGACTTTGGCGCGAAACGCCTGGTAGCCCGCATCGTCAGTACACAGCGTGTCGCCGTGCAGAATCAGCACCGGACGCCCGTATAACTCAAGGCGTTGTTCTTCCGGTAGTAACGTCATGCCGCTTTCGCGGGCAAAACGCTTCCCGAGCAGAAAATCGCGGTTGCCGTGAATGAAATAGCAAGGCACACCAGACGCAACCAGCGCGTTGATTTCTTTCGCTATTTGCTGATGTAACGGCTGCGGATCGTCGTCGCCAATCCAGGCCTCGAACAGATCGCCGAGAATGTACAGCGCGTCGGCGCGGCGGGCTTCACCGCGTAAAAAACGCAGAAAACCGGCGGTGATCGCCGGTTCTTCTGGGTGCAGATGCAAATCTGCAATAAAGAGTGTCGCCACCGATTACTCGCTGACGGTAACGCTTGTGATGATCACATCTTCTTTTGGCACGTCCTGATGCATACCGCTGCGGCCAGTTGCCACGGCTTTGATCTTATCGACCACGTCCATGCCTTCAGCCACTTCTGCAAACACGCAGTAGCCCCAACCCTGCAGGTTTTCGCCAGAGAAGTTCAGGAAGTCGTTGTCGACCACGTTGATGAAGAACTGTGCGGTAGCGGAGTGTGGCGCCTGAGTACGGGCCATTGCCAGCGTACCACGGGTATTTTTCAGGCCGTTGTTGGCTTCGTTTTTGATCTGATCTTTGGTCGCTTTCTGATTCATGCCTGGCTCAAAGCCGCCGCCCTGGATCATAAAGCCATTGATAACACGGTGGAAAATGGTGTTGTCGTAAAAACCTTCGCGGCAGTAGTCGAGGAAGTTTTTAACGGTTCCAGGCGCTTTATCATCAAAAGTTTTGATTACGATATCGCCGTGATTGGTGTGGAAAGTAACCATTTTTGCATCCTGTTTCGATATAGTGGTACGTCGACCCACATGAGGGTCACATATAGAGGGGTGTTATAGCATAACCGACGGGTTCGATCATCTTGCAATGCGTGCTGCTTCCGGAATGAATTTACGTGTAGAATATGCCGTTTACGACCACACACGTTTACATGGAATCTTCAATGTTAAAAATCTTTAATACACTGACGCGCCAAAAAGAGGAATTCAAACCTATCCATGCCGGGGAAGTCGGCATGTACGTGTGTGGTATTACCGTTTACGATCTCTGTCACATCGGCCATGGCCGTACGTTTGTGGCGTTCGACGTGGTGTCCCGCTATCTGCGTTTCCTCGGCTACAAGCTAAAATACGTGCGCAACATCACCGATATCGACGACAAAATCATCAAGCGCGCGAATGAAAACGGCGAAGATTTTGTGGCGCTGGTTGACCGCATGATTGCCGAAATGCACAAAGATTTTGATGCACTGAACATTCTGCGTCCGGACAACGAACCGCGCGCGACGCATCATATACACGAAATTATTGAAATCACTGAGCGCCTGATCGCCCGTGGTCACGCGTATGTCGCAGAAAACGGCGACGTGATGTTCTCGGTGCCTAGCGATCCGAATTATGGTCTGCTGTCGCGTCAGGATCTGGAAAATCTGCAGGCGGGCGCACGCGTTGACGTGGTTGACGTCAAACGTAACCCAATGGACTTCGTGCTATGGAAAATGTCGAAAGCGGACGAACCAAGCTGGCCGTCTCCGTGGGGTGCAGGCCGTCCAGGCTGGCATATCGAATGTTCGGCAATGAACTGCAAACAGCTCGGTTCCCATTTCGACATTCACGGTGGCGGCTCGGATCTGATGTTCCCGCACCACGAAAATGAAATCGCGCAGTCCACCTGTGCGCACGATGGCGAATACGTCAACACCTGGATGCACTCCGGGATGGTGATGGTCGATCGTGAAAAAATGTCCAAATCGCTGGGCAACTTCTTCACCGTGCGCGACGTGCTGAAGTATTACGACGCGGAAACCGTGCGTTACTTCCTGATGTCGGGCCACTACCGCAGCCAACTGAACTACAGCGAAGAGAACCTCAAGCAGGCGCGCTCTGCGCTGGAGCGTCTGTACACCGCGCTGCGCGGCACCGATGCGTCCGTTGAAGCCGCAGGCGGTGAGGCGTTCGAAGCCCGTTTCCGTGAAGCGATGGACGACGATTTCAACACCCCGGAAGCCTATTCCGTGCTGTTCGACATGGCGCGTGAAGTCAACCGTTTGAAGGGCGAAGATGTGGCTGCGGCGAATGCCATGGCGTCGCATCTGCGCAAACTCTCCGGCGTGCTGGGCCTGTTGGCTCAGGATCCGGAAGCGTTCTTACAGGGTGGGGCACAGGCTGATGACGGCGAAGTCGCGGAAATCGAAGCGTTAATCAAACAGCGTCTGGAAGCGCGTCAGTCGAAAGACTGGGCGTTAGCCGATGCGGCGCGTGACCGTCTGAACGAAATGGGTATCGTGCTGGAAGACGGTGCCCAGGGGACAACCTGGCGCCGTAAGTAATCCGCTTGATGTTAATGCCCTCCTCTTTGTGTGAGGGGGGCATATCCCTCCCTTGCTGCCTTCTTTATGTTTTTGTTCCCGCGCTTCTATCTCTCGTCATTTATTTTTCGCCAAGGATATGTGAGTTATCGTTATTAATTTAACTGAATAGATTATTCAGATATCTTTATTCAACTCTTCGTTTTTCACGAGATATACCTGTTGTGTCTTGATTTGAATGTGTTTTTTCTTGTTTTCGCTTTTATATTCATTTGTTTTATTGATGATTTATTATGTAAACATTCAGCGTCTTGATTATTGGTGCTGATTTAAAAAATAAAGCCTCTTTCCTATACAGTCTGATGTGCGATAATGCGCGAATACGCTTTCTAGAGCTGATCTATTTACTAACATTATGCATTCCTATTGCTACATTTTTTAAATGTTTCGAGGCTTTCTAATTATGATTTTAAATGATGCTTGCAGTGGCTTTATAAAACGAACGTCATGCTTATTATTGGTGATAACCGGAATGATTAGCGGCTGCCAACAACACGTGCAGCCTAAATCAGTCGTCAGTCAATCACCGTCTGCGGATGTCAGTTCTGTCCCATCGCCGCAACTGATGACTGAAACGAAAAGCCCGGAATCGGTGGGCGGGAATTCAGAAGGTATGGCTTCCACCTGCCAGCAGGAACTTTTGGCGCTTTCAAAAGTAAATCAGGCTGCCTATGCGCAGCGGAAAGCTTCTTTCGATGATTTACTCGCTAGCGCCTCCGTGTATACAAATGTCCGTGGTGATATTGGAGAAGACACTCGCACCACTATGGATGCGCTCTACAAATACAAAACGCAAAAACTTTGCAGCGATATCGAGCAATCCGTTCGTCAGGCTCTGATTAATCGTGGAGAAAACTTTAAATGATTGACTCAAGAACGATATTTTTTTTTCACATTCTCGACCCTGATTGGTGGGGTTGCGACAAATAACGCGTGTGCCAGCGATGAGATGACCACCGTCCAGTCGCTGAATGACATTACAGCTCAATCGAGCGAGATCCCCGCGTTACTAACGGGTAAGACTATTGACCTTCCGCCTGCGGTTGTTGAAAAACCTGCTAAAACTAAGCATGTTAAAAAAACAACCCACTCCGAAATAGCGAATGCTTCCAAAAGCCCAATTTCTATTAGTGTGCAAGAAAATACCGCATTACAGAAAAAACTCACCGACACCCAGAAGCAATTAGATAGCCTGCAGCAGCAGTGGCAAGTCGCGAACCAGCAGCTCGAAGAAAAAGCGCAACAGCTGGAGCAACTGCGTAGTACGCAAAAAAATGACACCACCGTTGCGACCGACCTGAAAAAGAGCCAGGTCGAGAGTCAGAAGCAAATTGCTGCTCTCAAAGAAGAGATCTCCACCCTGACGGCAGCGCAGGTGACGAATCAGCTTGAACTGGCGGCAGCTAAAACGCGCGATAGCCAGGATATCGTGCAACTGAAAAAATTGCTGGCTGATACCCAGGACCAGAAAGCATCCATGAGTGCGCAAATTGCGACGCTTACTGCCTCACAGGTAGAGAATGCCAAAGCCCTCGCTGCGGCGAAGGCTAGTGACTCTGAAGCGGTGGGGTCCCTGAAGCAATCGCTGAGTAAAAGCCAGGCTGAGTCTACCGAGCTGAAAAAATCGCTGGCCAGCGCGCAAAGCCAGGCAACGGCGTTAAGCAAACGAATTGACGAACTGACCGCCGCGCAAACGGCGCAGACCCAAGCCCAGACCGCTGCGAAAGCAGATGCCGATAAGGTGATTGCGCAGCTGAAAACATCCCTGACCGAAAGCCAGACGCAGACCACGGCGTTAAACAAACAGGTTGTAGAATTAACCTCTGCAATAACCGCGGCGAAAACGGCGAACATGAGTAGCGTGACAGCGGCAAAAGCGGATGCCGATAAGGTGATTGCCCAGCTGAAAACATCCCTGACCGAAAGTCAGACTCAGGCTACGGCGTTGAACAAGCAGGTAACGGAATTAACCGCGGCGCAAACGGCGAATGCCAAAGCACAGACGGCAGCAAAAGCCGATGCCGACAAGGTTCTCGCGCAGCTGAAAACCTCCCTGAGCGAGAGCCAGGCTCAGACTACAGCGTTAAATAAACAGGTCGACAGTTTACATGCGGCCAGTAAAGCGGCACCGATTGCAACCACAGCGCCAGATTCAGACGATAAACTCCGTGCCTATTCCCTGGGAACATTGTGGGGGCAGGAGATCAGGGGCGCGCTGGCCAACGTGCAGGCAGATGGCTTTGCACCTGACCTGACACAGGTTGTCAGCGGCGTTTCGGATTCGCTTAGCGGCGAGTTTAAAATCCCGAAAGAGAAGATCATGGCGCAGCTAGATACCATGAATAAACAAGTTCTCGCCCGCCAGAAACAGACCTCTGAAACAGCAGAAAGTGAAGGTGATAAATTCATCACTGATTTCAGTAAGCAGACCGGCGTGAAGAAAGCTGAGATGGGTTACTACTACCGCGTGTTAGATGCTGGCCGCGGGAAAATTAAGCATGGTGAAGTCGTTGCAGTCTCGGTGAAAGAGAGTCTGAGCAATGGCAATGTTATCAAAGATATGGCGAAGACAAAGCAGGTGGTGACTCTACCGCTCGATCAGTTCCCGCCGGTGTTCGCTTCGTCGATCGGTCTGGTGGGCAGCCACGGTAAGGTACAGATCGTTGTGCCGCCAGCGCTGGCCTACGGCGATCGTGGACAGCCCCCGCAGATCCCACCGAAAGCTACGATGGTGTACGAGATAACGGTCCAGGATGTGAAGCCTGCGCAGGCCAAATAATCCACCGTATGAATGCCCGAGTTTCTCGGGCATTTTTTTATGCGGATTCCCGCGCTACCAGTTGCCCGGAAAGCGTTATCTTTTGCGTCTGCAATTCAGGTTCTTTCAGTTTTCTGATAATCAACCCGGCAGCCTGGCGACCGGTTTCTTCACTGGCGGAAGAGACGTAGGTAAATGACGGCGAGGTGAGGTTCACGTGCAACATATCTTCAAAGCCTATCAGTGCGACCTGCTGGGTGAGAAACACGTCTTTACCGATAGTACGCCCCACCTGATGAATGCCGTTGATACAGCCGATCATCGCATCCGGTGAATGGCAGAGCAGGGCGGTGAGGGTGTTGTTTTTCTCCAGCAGCTGGCGGGTGGCGATACTGGCCGCATGGGTATCATCACTGCACGCCGGGGCCGAATCCTCTTTATACACCATGCCACTTTGCACCAGCGCGCTGCGAAAACCCTGTAACCGTTGCTGGCGAATCAGGCAATCGACCTGGCCACCGATGTAGCCAATGCTGCGGTGTCCGCGTTCTATCAGATAACGGGTCGCGAGATTGGCCGCCTGGCGATTATCGCGCATCACCAGATTACAGTTTTCTTCCATCAGCGACTGGGACACAACGACCAGCGGCAAAGGGCACTGGCGAACTAACTCGGGCAGCGTAGGGCGAGTGGTGTCGGACGCCAGATAGATAACCCCCGCCACGCCCTGTTGTTTAAACGATAACAGGCAGCGTTCGAGGCTTGCCCTGTCGTCCTGCGGCTGACCGAGAAACACCATAAAGCCTTGTTTCTCGAGTTCCTGAACGACGCTTGCCATCACTTTGATGGAGAAGCTATCGCTGAAATCACGCAGGATAAGGCCAATCAGGTTGGAGGTGTTGGAACGCAGGTTGGCGGCGGCAACGTTATGCACGTAGCCGAGCTGGCTCATCGCCGCCTGAACTTTCTCAATGGTGGCGTCGGATATTTTTCCCTTCTGACGCAGAACCAGCGAGACGGTGGAGACCGACACGCCCGCCTGTTTTGCCACATCGATAATGCTGACTTTTTTCAAACCTGCTCCCTGAAAAAACCGCCACAATCAGCCAGATAACACAACGTCCCCCGTATACGCAGGAGACGTTGGACAGCGTACCATCTTCCGCTTATTTGCCAATCATCGTCGACATGGTTTGTGCGATAAATTGTGCCCGGGCGCCAAAAATCACCTGGATCCCGGTATCGCCGACGAAGACCACGCCGCGCGCCCCGACCGCATTCAGGCCATCCTTATCCACAATATCGCTTTTCGCTACTTCCAGACGCAGACGGGTAATACAGGCACCGACGGAGTCGATATTCTGCGCGCCGCCCAGCAGGCTGATAATTTCCGTCGCCAGTTCGCTATCCGTTTTATCATTCGCATTGGCGGTGACGCTGGTACGGCCGGGCGTTTTCACATCAAAGCGGCGGATAACAAAGCGGAAGGTGAAGTAGTAAACCAGCCCCATTGGAATGCCGATAATCACCGCGCTGAGGAAGTTGGTCTGGTAGCCGTTGAACGACGGGAGGATGCCAAACGACAGATAGTCGATGAAACCGGCGGAGAAGGATTTCGCGATATGGGCGTGCATCAGGTACATGGTCATGTACGCCAGGCCCGCCATGATGGCGTTGAACACATACAGGATCGGCGCCACAAAGATGAAGGTAAATTCGACCGGTTCGGTTATACCGGTCAGGAAACAGGTCAGCGCCGCGGAGAACAGAATACCGGCCGCGATTTTTTTGTTGGCGGTGTGCGCTTCGTGATACATCGCCAGACAGGCTGCGGGCAGAGCGAACAGCATCAGCGGGAACTCGCCCTGCATGAATTTACCGGCGTTCTGGTAGCTATCGCTGCTAAAGGATTTCACGCCTTCTTCCAGCATTTTGAACCAAATGGTTTGGTCGCCATGAATTACCTGGCCTGCCTGGGTGGTGTAATCCCCGAAGGAGTACCAGAACGACGGATACCAGATATGGTGCAGGCCGAGCGGGATCAGCGCCCGTTCAACGAGGCCGAAGATAAAGGTTGATGCCGCCTGGTTATCGCCGTTGACAACCACGGACAGGGCATCAATGCCCGACTGAATATGCGACCAGATGTACGGCAACAGCAGACCCATGAGGAATGACAGGAAGGCGGTGGCGATGGCCACAAAGCGCTTGCCGGAGAAGAAGCCCAGGAATTCCGGGAGCTGCATTTGATGGAAGCGGTTATAGCACCATGCGGCGAGCACGCCACAAATCAGGCCGCCGAACACGCCCATTTGCAGGGTCGGAATGCCGACCACCATCGCATATTTTCCACCCTGAGAGGCCATCTCTGGCGTAATGCTCAGCACCGTGCTGATGGTGATGTTGGTGATAAACACCGACACCGCTGCGGACAACGCGGCAATCCCTGACTCAGATGCCAGCCCCACGGCGGAACCGATGGCGAACAGCATCGGCAGGTTATCAAAGATAACGCCCCCGGCATTCATCATTAACGGCAGATGGAATTTATCACCGAATGCCAGCAGCAGACCGGCCGCAGGCAGCAATGAAATTGGCAGCATCAACGCGCGACCAATCATGGATAATTTTGACAACGATTTAACAAAACCTGAGAACAGACTCATGCTGTTTTCCCCCGACCTGAGACCCTGAGATGCACTTATGGCGTGCTGTTATTGTGAGTAGAACGTTTTAGTAGAACGTTCTACTTATCGTCTAAGAAGTGTACGCGGCATGCAACTTAAATTTCACATGTCGTCAGAGGAAATGGTGATTCTTTGAAGTCGATCGATAATTAAGAGGAGGGGTATTAAGTTGAGTTGGCCCGGCAAACGCAGTGCCGCCGGGCACAAACCCGCTATCAGGCGATAACGGTAATACTCTGACCTGCGAAGCTCACGGTCTGGCCAGCAACGATTTTGCAGCGTTTGCGGGTTTCGATTTCACCGTCAACGCGAACCAAACCGTCTGCGATGACGATTTTCGCCTGCGCACCGCTTTCGCTCCAGCCTTCGAGTTTCAGGAGATCGCACAGTTCAACGTGCGGGTGCTTGCCTAAAGAAAAAGTGGCCATTCTTATACGTCCTTAACATCATGATATTCTTCACACGCCTGCAGCGTGTTCTGGATTAGCGTCGCCACGGTCATCGGGCCAACGCCTCCGGGTACCGGCGTAATATACGACGCGCGCGCGGCGGCATCGTCAAAAATTACATCGCCGACCACTTTCCCGCTTTCGAGACGGTTAATCCCGACATCGACCACAATCGCGCCTTCTTTGATCCACTCACCCGGAATAAAGCCCGGTTTACCAACCGCCACGACCAGGAGATCGGCATTCTCAACGTGCTGACGCAGATTTTTGGTGAAGCGATGGGTCACGGTGGTGGTGCAGCCAGCGAGCAGCAGTTCCATGCTCATCGGGCGACCGACGATATTGGATGCGCCGATAATGACCGCATTCAGCCCGTAAGTATCGATATTGTAACGCTCAAGCAGCGTCACAATCCCGCGAGGGGTGCAAGGGCGCAGACGCGGTGCACGCTGGCACAGGCGGCCAACGTTGTACGGATGGAAGCCGTCGACGTCTTTATCGGGTGCAATTCGCTCAAGCACTTTAACGTTATCAATTCCGGCTGGCAGTGGAAGCTGGACCAGAATGCCGTCGATGGTATCGTCGGCGTTAAGGGTATCGATAAGTTCCAGCAGCTCGGCTTCAAGCGTGGTTTCCGGCAGATCGTAAGAGCGGGAGATAAAGCCCACTTCTTCACACGCTTTGCGTTTGCTGCCGACATAAATTTGCGACGCAGGATTGCTACCGACCAGCACAACCGCTAATCCAGGGGCGCGTTTTCCGGCGTCAATTCGCGCCTTCACTTTTTCCGCGACCTCAGAGCGTACCTGCTGCGCAATCGTTTTACCGTCAATAATCTTTGCTGCCATCAGAGAGAAGATTCCGTCTGTCGAGTTCGAAAGGGGGGATGCCTATATTTTGTCAGAAGCCGGGCGTGATGTCAGTCACCGTTTGCGTTTTTCTGGCGCACAGGTGAGGAGGAGAGCCGAAACCCCTCCAGATCATAGGACTTTTCTTGGTGATTAATCCTAATGCAGTCATTTCTTAATTCTTATTAGGAAGCAACTGAACACGATCGCAGCTTTTATACGTATTTTGCATCAGGCGAATTGTTTAATTTAGTGCTACTGCTGCGGGCCATATTTCCGTTCAGTGTTGAAGGAACGACGAAACTTATTTTCGGATAGTTTCTTCGCCGTGAATAATTAGATAAATCATCAAGGAAAAATCATGAAAGTTAGCAAAATCGCTGCGTCTCTGGTCGCTACTCTGGGTCTGTTTGCGGGCGCAGTGCATGCCGATGCCACTAGCGTAAACGGCGGTACCGTGCATTTTAAAGGCGAGCTGGTTAACGCCGCCTGTGCCGTCAGCACGGACTCCTCTAATCAGGAAGTCAACCTGGGCCAGTACCGCACCGCGTCTTTCGCAAAAACCGGTGATACCTCGGCAAAAATCCCGTTCACTATCGTGCTGAACGACTGTGATCCAGCCGTGGCAGCGACCGCTGCTGTTGCGTTCTCGGGCCAGATTGATGCCAAAGACAACACCCTGCTGGCCGTGGCTTCCGGTAACAACGCCGACACCGCGTCAGGCGTAGGTATCGAAATTCTGGATAACGCATCCGCTACTCTGGCACCGAACGGCACCGCATTCTCTGCCGCACATAACCTGACCGAAGGCACCAACACCCTGCACTTCAGCGCACGTTATAAAGCCACTGCCGACACCACCGCGCCGGGCCAGGCTAACGCTGACGCAACCTTCGTTATGAAATACGAGTAAGACCTCGTCGCGCTCAGGATGAGCATTGCCTCAGGGATGAGGCTCGTTTTCAGACTCCCGGGAAGTCAACATGATACGGACGTTGCCGCTGCTGGCATTGATGATTTTCGCTGCATTCCCCGCATTCAGCCACACGGTTGTGGTGGACGGCGGGCGCGTTCAGCTGCGCGGCGAACTGGTCAACAGCGCCTGTGCCGTGGCGCAGGAAAGCCAGGATCTGCGCGTCGAAATGGGCCAGTACCGCAGTAATACCTTCGGTGAAGTGGGCTCCTTTTCCACCGTGACCGTGCCGTTCTCGCTCCATCTCGTCGAGTGTCGCCCCGATATTGCAAGCCTGGTAGGCGTGAGCTTTCAGGGCCTGAGTCCGGCGGAAGACCCGCAGGTTTTTGTCGCTTCGGCCAAAGCCACCGGTATGCCCGGTGAAAGCGGTTTGGGGTTGGCGCTATTTGATGGGCAACAAAAACTTATTATTCCTAACGCTCCGCCTGAACATTATTCCCCGATAACCGCTGAAGAAATGATTTTACATTTTAGTGCTCGTTATCGCGTTATTTCATTACCGCTAGTACCAGGGAATTTACTCACCGATGTCTGGTTTACCCTCGTTTATCCGTAAATATCAGACGCTGTCAGAAAATAAGAAAACAGGTAAATGGGTTATGATCCGCTTAATTAAAAAAACAATTTTACTCTCATTGCTGCTGCTTACCGGCGCGCTGCCTGCTCAGGCGGCGGGTGGCATCGCGCTGGGCGCAACCCGGGTGATTTACCCTGCCGACGCCAAACAAACCTCGCTGGCGCTGAGCAATAGCAACAAGCAAGAGCGCTACCTGATTAACGCGTGGATTGAAAACACCCACGGTCAAAAAGAAAAAACCTTCGTCATCACGCCGCCGCTGTTCGTCAGCGAACCCGACAGTGAAAACACGCTGCGCATCATCTACGCCGGGCCTACGCTTGCGGCAGATAAAGAGACGCTGTTTTACCTGAATGTGAAAGCTATCCCGTCGATGGAAAAAAAGAGCGGCGATAACAGCAACGTGCTGCAGCTGGCAATCTTGTCGCGCATCAAGCTGTTTGTGCGTCCGAAAAATCTCGAGATGCAGCCCGCGCAGGCGCTCGAGAAGCTGGCGTTTAGCCGTAGCGGTTCAGCCATCAACATCAATAATCCATCGCCGTATTACCTCACCCTGGTCAATTTACAGATGGCAGGGAAAAAGCTCGATAACGTGATGGTCGCACCAAAAAGCCGCGCCACGGTGACGCTGCCAGCCGGTGCCCAGGGCACGCTGAGCTGGCAGAGCGTGAATGACTACGGGGCAATTACTCCGGCTCGTCGTGTGAATCTGTAATGAACGCGCTCACTCTCCCGCGACGCCCGCCGCGTCTAAAACTGCTGACGCTCGCGCTGTCGGGCTTATCGCTCGCACCTGGCGTGCAGGCAGAAAGCTACTTTAACCCGGCGTTTCTCTCGGATGATGCGGCGGGCGTGGCGGATCTGTCGCGCTTTGAAAAAGGGCATCAGCAACCGGCCGGGGTTTATCGCGTCGATATTTGGCGTAACGAGGAGTTCGTGGGTGCGCAGGATTTGCCCTTCGAACCCGCCGACGGCACCAAACCTGCAGCAGGCGGGTTAGCCCCGTGTCTGACACCTGCGCTGCTCAAGCGTCTCGGTGTAAACACCGCGGCGTTTCCGTTGCTGGCCAAAGAGGACAAAGACGCCTGTGTGGTGCTGGAAAAAACCATCCCAGGCGCAGAAGTGCTGTTTGATTTTGCGGCCCTGAAACTCAGCATCAGCCTGCCTCAGGTGGCAATGTTCAACAGTGCGCGCGGCTATATTCCCCCGGAGGAGTGGGATGAGGGCATTCCGGCCCTGCTGGCGAACTACAGCTTCAGCGGCAACCGGGGTAGCGACGATGACAGCTACTTTCTGAACCTGACCAGCGGCCTGAACTACGGCCCGTGGCGGCTGCGCAATAACGGCACCTGGAGCTATTCCAACAACAATAACCAAAAGGAAAACAGCTGGCGGAACGTGGCGACCTGGGCACAGCGGGCCATCGTGCCGTGGAAAAGCGAAATTGTCCTTGGCGACAGCAATACCGGCAGCGATGTGTTCGACAGCGTCGGTTTTCGCGGGGCACGCCTCTACTCCTCCGACAGCATGTATCCCGACAGTATGCAGGGCTTCGCCCCGACGGTGCGCGGTATCGCCCGCACGCCAGCCAAAATCACCATCCGTCAGAATGGCTATGTGGTCTATCAAAGCTACGTGCAGAGTGGGGCATTCGCCATCACCGATCTCAACCCGACCTCGTCGAGCGGTGACCTGGAGGTGACGGTAGATGAAAAAGACGGCAGCCAGCAGCGCTATACCGTGCCGTATTCATCGGTGCCGCTGCTGCAGCGTGAAGGGCGCTGGAAGTATGACCTGGTGGCCGGGGATTACCGCTCCGGCAACACTCAGCAGGACAGGCCTTTCTTCGCTCAGGGCACACTGATTACCGGCCTGAATGGCGGCTATACGGTTTACGGCGGCACGCAGCTGTCAGAAGACTACACCGCCGTGGCGCTGGGTCTGGGCAAAAATCTCGGTGACTGGGGCGCGGTATCGGTGGACATCACCCATGCCCACAGTCGGCTGGTGGACGACAGCACCCACGACGGACAATCGCTGCGTTTTCTGTACGCCAAATCCCTGAACACCTTCGGGACTAACTTCCAGCTGCTGGGCTATCGCTACTCGACCAAAGGATTCTTCACCCTCGACGACACGACGTGGAAGAACATGAGTGGCTACCAGTACAGCGACAAAGATAAAGATGAAAACGGCGTGCCGGATATCATCAGCTATCACAACCTGACGCAGAACAAAAAGGGGCGTTTTCAGGCCAACATCTCACAGCAGCTCGGCGACTACGGCTCGCTGTATCTTTCAGGTAGCGAGCAAACCTACTGGGGCTCGGATGAAACCAACACCTGGTATCAGGTCGGTTATTCCGGCGGCTGGCGCGGGGTGAGTTATTCCTTGTCGATGTCGTGGAACAAATCGATTGGGATCCCCGGCACCGACCGCATCGCATCATTCAACCTGTCGGTGCCGTTCAGCATCTTTAACAACGGTGCCGCGCGCCGCGATTCCGCGTTTGACAGGGCCTACGCCACGGTGTCGGCCAGCCGCAACAGCGATGGCGATAACAGTTGGCAGAGCGGCGTCAGCGGCACGCTACTGGAAGGGAACAACCTCAGTTACAGCGTGACCCAGGGCAACGCCAGCGGGCGGGGTTACACTGGCAGCGCCAGCGCTAACTGGCAGGCGACCTACGGCACGCTGAGTGGGGCGTACAACTACGACCGCGATCAGCACTCTCTTAACTGGCAGGCAGCGGGGGGCATTCTGGCTCACGCCGATGGCGTCACCTTCAGCCAGCCGTTGGGTGACACTAATGTGCTGATCAAAGCGCCAGGTGCCAGCGGTGTGAGCATCGAAAACCAGACCGGGGTGAAAACCGACTGGCGCGGTTACGCGGTCATGCCGTACGCCACGGTCTATCGCTACAACCGTATCGCGCTGGATACCAACACCATGAGCAACAGCACCGATGTGGAAAACAACGTCAGCAGCGTAGTACCGACCGAAGGGGCCGTCGTGCGTGCGGCATTCGATACGCGTATTGGCGTGCGGGCGCTGATTACCGTACGTCGGGGTACCCAGCCGGTGCCATTCGGGGCGATGGTCCGGGAAAATACCAGCGGCGTGACCAGCATGGTGGGCGACGACGGACAAATTTATTTAAGTGGTTTACCGCTGCGCGGTGAGCTGTTGATTCAGTGGGGCCAGGGGGCGGGATCCCAGTGCCGCGCGCCTTATACGCTGCCTGAAAAGAGCCTGCAACAGGCAATCACGCTGACGGAGATCCGCTGTGAAAAATAAAGTCATCACCCTTATGGTGCTGGGGGGCGCGATGTTGTCCACCTCCGCCTGGGCCACCGTATGTCGTAACTCGACCGGTGTACCGACGGATGTGTTTTACGATCTGACCGACACTTTCACCAGCGCCAATAACCAGGTCGGACAGGTAGTGACGCTGAGTCAGAAATCGGGCTGGGTGGGGGTCAATGCGGTGTGCCCGAGCGGCACCAGCGGGAACACCACCAAACGCAGCTATGTCACCCGTTTTCCGGTGGTCAGCACCGAGGGTGGCTATAAATATCTGAAACTGAACGACTATCTTGATGGTGCGATGCAGATAACCGACAGCTACGCCGGGACGTTCTATCCGCCGCAGAACTATATCCAGATGGGCTCGCACCCTAACGTTTCAAAGCAGAAAGCCTTCCCGGTGAATGACTCGAAGCTGGTGTTTCGCCTGAAAGTGACCCGGCGTTTTATCAACATGGTGGTTATTCCTAAACAGACGATGTTTAACGTCTATGTGACCACTACCACCGCCGACCCGTTGACAACGCCGGTCTATACCATCAGCTACAGTGGCACCATCAACGTGCCGCAAACGTGTGAAATCAATGCAGGCACGGTGGTGCAGTTTGATTTCGGGGATATCGGCGCATCGCTGTTTAGCCAGGCAGGGGCGGGCAATCGTCCGGCCAACATTCCGCCGCAGCAAAAAACTATCGCCATCAAATGCACCAACGTGGAGTCACAGGCGTACCTCACGATGCGCGTTGAGGCGGAGAAAAGTCAGGGTAATGCGATGGTCTCCGATAATCCGGATCTGGGCTTTATCGTGGCCGACAGCAGCGGCAACCCGCTGACGCCGAATAACATCAACAGCAAAATCCCATTCCGTCTGGATGCCAGCGCGCAGGCACGGGTGGGGATCCGCGCGTGGCCAATCAGCGTCACCGGCAATAAACCGGCGGAAGGGAAGTTTACGGCGCGGGGCTATTTGCGTGTGGATTATGACTGAGGGCCAGCCGATGAAATCAGTGAAATTGTATGTGACGTTGCTGGCTGGCATGCTGATGAGTCCTGGCGTTCGGGCTGATAACGCGCTGGGGGCGGTCAACATCGAACTGTTCGGCAACGTGGTGGATTACACTTGTGTAGTGGAAGCCGCCGACAGCGACAAATCGGTTGAGCTGGGGCGCTGGGCAACCAAACAGCTACGCAACGCTGGCAGTACCACCTCGGTCATTCCTTTTACGCTCAGCCTGACAGGCTGTCCACCGGGCTCGGCATCGATAACCTTTGCCGGGAAAGCAGATGACAGTGATCCGACGTTGCTAGGGCTTAATGGTGGCAGCAATGCCAGCCGGGTGGCGGTTGAAATTCGTGACGCAGACCGCAGCCGGCTGCCGCTGCAGCAGGCCAGTAAAGAGGTCGCGGTGGATGCTTTGGGCAATGCCACGCTGCAGTTTTATGCTAACTATATTGCGACCGCCGACAATCCGCAGCCAGGCAAAGCCGATGCGGATGCGACGTTTATGATTAATTATAACTAATGGATTCAGCGTCATTCCCAATATTTTATAGGGAATGACGCTAGCGCTTAAAGCAGTTCGTGGGATTTGGCGTAGTCAATCAATTCAACTATGGTATGTACGCCGAGTTTGGAGAAAATATTTGATTTATGTGCGCTGATTGTTTTGTTGCTGAGCAGCAATTGCTCGGCGATTTCTTTATTTGACAGACCGTTTACCAGGTAGCGCAACACCGTCACTTCGCGATTGGAGAGCGGAAGTTCGCTCAATTCCCCACGGCGTGAGGAGGTATTGCTGAGAAAGTTAAGGGTATCCGACGGGAAGAATGAATATCCATTTAACAGCATTTCTACTGCTTTATAGATGTCATTGTGATCCTTTCTTTTGCTAACGAAACCATTCGCGCCAGCACGTATTGCCCGTCCAGCATAATAATTTTCAGATTTCGAGGATAAAAAAAGAACCTTCGTTTGCGGGCTAATGTCATTGACTCGTTTCAGCAAAGAAAATCCATCGGTTCCCGGCAGTTCGATGTCAACGATCAGCAGATCGACTTTGTTTTTACGCACATAATCAATCACTTCCCTGCCATCGTCTGACTTGAGGGCGACGTGAATATTGCTATTTTTCTTCAGCAGAACCTCTATCGACATCCTCACGATAGGTTGCTCATCCATAATAACAACGGAAGCAGGTTTCATTTTCTATTCCTCAGATCATGTATTCAAGTGTGCAGCGTTCGCGAAGAACTCTGGCACCAGCCCAGCGCCAATGGATTGCATTCTTCAATAACCCGTAGTGCGCAAAGAAGCGATGTCAGGGGTAAGAGAAGAAAACAATAATTGGCTGATTGGCCAGTATTCGTAAAAACGATGGGTGTAATCAGGAAATCCTGATGCGTTGATTATTTATCCGTTGGTGTGAGCTACTCTTCCTTTTTTACTGGCGGCAGAATTGTCGCATTGAACTATTATTCATAGGCGATTGTTTTGCCTGTTTTGTTATTAGTCTCAATGGCGTTGATTATACCGTGTAATGTTTTAGGAAAAAGCCTGAGATTATGACAATTAACTTTACTAATTACGATGTGCTGAATGAGATTGGCATGCAATTTTCTTTTGGGGTGAATTCCTGCGGTTTATCGGTTTGCTGACGCTAAGTTTTCATGTAATAGCAAAAAACAAAACATGCGACTGCTTGTTGTGGGGGTGTTAAAATATTTTCGAATTGTTATATCACCATCCCTCAAGGAACGGGGTTAAAAAGTGCAGTCATAATAGACTGTTACGGCCAATATCCTGCCCTAAAAGTCTGAGCCCGCCTGAGCCGTCTCATGCAGAAGGTTGTTCTGTTTTGAGGCCCCTTAATGGGCCGCGTTTGTCGCCTTGCTCACAATAACCTCGAATATATCACCTGCAACGTTGAGTTTATTCTTATCTCTCAGCATCAAACTCCAGGATTTATGCTCTACATGGTTTTTCGTTTTGCGTTGTGGTTGAAATTAGGAATAGTTGCAATTGTTTCGTTTTGGTTAAAAAATTACCAAATATTAACTTTAATTTAAGTAATTTCTTAAATATGTCCCGGCATCAGCAGGTTATTCCGAGTGATGGTTATCGCGGATCGCGTTGACGCGCTGCAACAGGCGCAGAAGCTGCTGGCGATGATTTAAACGAAGCAGTGACAGTACACAGCCCACGCGATAAATGATTCGATGATAGGGGCGCAGCTGCTGGCGTGCGATGTTGCACAGCGAATGACCGTTGGACATCAACATCAGCACGCTCCACTCTTTGCTTTTGAACAAGCGTGACACCAGAGGTTGTGGGGGATCGTGAAGCTGAAAAGCGTGACGCGCCTGCACCAGCGCCAGACGCTTATCAATAATCCGACAGCGGCAGGACGCTTGTAAAAAACGCAGTGATTCCCGATCGGTTTCTGGCGTAATCAGCGCAATATCCATCTGGGGATGGCGTTGCTGTAAATCCCGCAGCCGATCTAGCAGAGTGAGGGTAGGCTGGCTCCATCCCTCAAGGTCAACAATTAGACACAGGGGGAGCGTTTGACGAACCACGTTCAGCGCTTCATCGAAATCGTCATAAATGCGGCACAGACAGAGCGGAACCGGGCTGTGGCGAACACCGATGGCAAGGTAGTGGTCGCGTGTCACCAGAATGCGATAGTCACAATAGCGTGCCGTGTGGTTGAGCAGGTCGCCACGATCCACCAGGGCGTTATGGGGCAGGGGAAGTGAATGCCCCTGAAAATCCATCATATTACGCCGCCGCCTTTCCCTGCGTAGCATCACGCGCATCGTTTCCCTCCCGGCACGTTCGCACTGGCTCACGCCTTTTATTCAGTATCGGCATGAACGAAGAAATGTTGCCTGACGTGTTCCCGACAACACCCTGTCATTGCGACGGTTCCCGTCTTCGCATGACCTGTTCCATTGTTGCTACAGGAAAACTCTGAAGGTACCAGGCGTTGCTTAAACCGTGGCGGGATATTTCGTAGAGAGAGGGCAGATAAAGGCGAGTGTCTAAGCTTTAATCAGTTGAGCGGGCGTGTTTTGGGCATCTGGATGAAGAAGGGGGTTTTGAGGGCGAAAGCCATTGACTCACCAGGCATTGACCGTATAATTCGTCGCGTTCAACACCGCGAAGTTCATCTTCTCAGGGCGCCCTTAGCTCAGTTGGATAGAGCAACGGCCTTCTAAGCCGTAGGTCACAGGTTCGAATCCTGTAGGGCGTACCATTCAATATCAGTAACTTAAGCCAGTTTCAAACCAGCCTGATTTTCTCCTTGTGTCGTATTTGTGTCATGGTTGCCAAAAATGGCATCTATTTTCCGTGCGTGCTCGCTTAAATGGTTCGGTGCAAGGTGAGCATACCGACGGACCATTTCTATCGATTCCCAACCTCCCATTTCCTGCAGAACGGACAGTGGAACTCCGGACTGAATCAACCAACTCGCCCAGGTATGCCGGAGATCGTGAAAACGGAAGTCCTCAATGCCCGCTTTTGCCAGGCCAATACGCCAGGCGCTATTGTCGTCCACACGCATTTTCCTGATAGCCGGAGTCAGTGTTTTATCCGGGCGCGTCGATGGCTTCGTGTGAACGAATACCCACCTCGAGCTTTTCCCGATCTGATCCCTTAACACCCTGCATGCGGTATCATTCAGAGCCACGCCGATAGCCTTGCCCGCCTTCGCGTTCTCCGGATTTACCCATGCAACCTTTCTCTGCATATCGACCTGCTGCCACTCCAGATCAATGATGTTGGAGCGGCGCAGGCCGGTAGCCAGTGCAAATATCACCACCGGCTTTATCGATTCCGGCATGCAGGCGATAAGCCGCTCTGCTTCGTCTCTGGTCAGCCAGCGGATGCGTTTGCTGATCGGCTTTTTCGTTTTGATAACCGGGGTCGTATTTATCCAGCCCCAGTCATTGGCTGCTGCCTTAAACAGTGATCGCATGAAAGACAGGTGCTGGCTCTTTGTGGCCTGGCTAACTGGCTTTTCAACATACGGCGGTGGTTCCTTTCCCCGACGCATAGCCGCGTCCCTGCGCGACTCCCACACCTGAATATGCTTGCGGTTAACCATCCTGGAAACAGCCTCGTTCACCTGATCAGCTGTGATGGTCGAGATATCCCGCCCGGAAAAATGACGCAGGAAATATTCGATTTTGGTCTTGTCGTCATCGAGGGACCGTTTGTGCTCCTTCTCTCGGATCCACCTGATGCAACATTCCTCAAACGTCCTGGTAGGCAACTCCCCAATTTTATCCACCCGCCACGCTTCTGCCTTCAGCTTGTCGTGCAGCTCCTGCGCTTGTTTCTTGTCCCCCGTGCCAAGAGATCGTCTAATTCTTTTCCCTGACGGCGTAACGAAATGACAGTGCCAGACGCCGCCTCTGAGGGTGATTGACATAAAATTTCTCCTTTATGTTCACCCGCGCTCGCGGAAACAGGATCGCGCGGGTCATGTAAATACGCAATACAGGCGACGTCGGTCGTGCGGTATTTGTTGCCAATCTTCTTCCCGGCCAGCTGTCCCGAGTCTATAAGTCGGTAGACAGTTCTCGGTGAGGTGATCAGTAGTTCGGCCGCCTGCCTGGCTGTCAGTGTTTTTGCCTCAACCATGTATTTCCTCCAGGCAAAAGGGATAACGGGCTTTCGCACCCAATAGCCAGCTCATAACTGGCTATCAGTTGCGTCAATTGTCTTCATCCTCTTCCCAGTCATCGTCGTAATAAGGCGAGGCCAGAAGGGGGTTGGTAGCGGAAAGAACTTCGCCTGCTGCACCCTGGCGCTGAAGTCGGCGAAGCGCTTCGTATAGCTCGAAAGCTTCGGTTCGCTCGTCACCAATCTCTAAGGTGCACGCTACTTTATGCGCCTCGGTGACCAGGGTTGATAGCTGGTTGCGGATGTCCTGAATGGTACTCATGGCTCTCCTCATGCCGCGCGCTGAGCACGCAGCGATTTAATGTGCTCGCTCTTCTCCAGTTCGGCGCGAATCTGTGCCGCCTCTTGTGGGTCGAGGTGCTCGAAATCGTTATTAAAGCGGTCGATTGAAGCGGTGTTGATCCGGCCCTGTCGCCAGTAGCGGACTATCTGTGATGTGCTGCTGTGAATGATGACGGGCCACCCATTCTGGTCAGCGTAAATCTGACCTCTTTGAATTAGCTTGAACATTGGGAAGGTCCTGCATAAGGAGAAAGGTAATCATTGCCGCTCGCAGTGGGTTCTTCTGGTAATCAGTTCCGCACGTCCGGTCCAGATTGCTCGTATGGCACCAGGTAGTTTGTGGCTCTGTGCTGTGGTCACCGTCAAACTCGATGGAGATTCTGTGTTTGGCAATAATTGGCCATGCATCGGCTATAGAATTACACGGGTCGAAATAAAATTTGTTCCCTTGTTTATTCTTTGGTTTTTCGAACTCATACCGGCGTTCATCGCTCATGAAAATATCAGGAACGACCTCTTTGCAGCCCAATGCGAATGCCACAAGCTTATTAATTTCTTTGTCGCTCAACTTGCCGTAATCCATCACATCCTCCCAATCTTCTTACGCAACTCCATATTTCTCTGGCACTCTACGCACATCGTGCATCCCGGATACGCTTTCCGGCGAGCCTCCAGTAACTTGTCCCCGCATTCCTCACCGTGCGTTGCTGATACTGCTGAGTGGTTGAGTCTGTGCATGCTCAGTGCTGCGTCACGCTGCAAATCTTCAAGCGTTGATGCGTTATCGATAATGTCAGCCATGATTTAATCCCCTATCTGCTCTTTCGAATTTAGCTTCTGGCACCGTGTCACCAAGCCATCCACTGCAGCGTCGGCACCTGAAGGTTGTCACTCCGCTTTGGCTGTATTGGATTCGCTCTCCATCCTTGACGACCGACCATGGCTCTACGTTCTCATCTGGATAGAAAGGTCGCTTGCCGTCTTTGCGGGCCGCTCGTTTGCAGTTCAGCTCAATGCTTATCTGCTCACCGCACTCGCAAGTAGCTTGGATAATGTCAGCCATAATCAGCGCTCCCTGAACTGTCGGTTAATTCGGTTGAAGGTGAACGCCAGCAATAAAAAAGGCCGCTTTAACGACCTGGTGATTAGTGCCTTCATGCTGCACCACCTTCATTCTTCTCGGCCTCGACCGCCATCTGCTCAAGCCGTCGCGATAGCTCGGCGGCCTGAGCCTGGAACTCTTCCTCTGTCGACACCGGGATCGGCACAAAGCGAATGCCGATGTGCGCGAGGTTATTGGCAATTTCGAGGCAGTTTCTCAAATCAACGGGCGATGCTCTGTTCATGACGCACCGGCAACGTTTCGCAGCCAGATGCACACAGCGCCATCTTCTGTTTCGTGAATTGAACCGACAAACCAACCGTCCCCGGCTGGCGTTTCGGGCTGCCACGCTGAAATGCCATAACCGTCCACATCGGGATCGACGCCATCCTCATCGCGGTAAACCACTTTCCACTCGAGGCCGTTCTTATCCAGCCAGGCGTTCAATTCATCAGGCGAGATAGATTCACGCCCATCGCAAAATTCATCGTAAAGCGGGTGAGTCCAGTAGCCGTATTGGTCGCGTTCAGCGGGTTGGGCTTTAAATTCTGTTGTCATTGTTCGGCTCCAAACCGCCCATTAAGGCGGCCAGTTTTGACGACGAACTCCAGGAGACTAACTACCAGAGCTTCAATTTTCTTGTGATGCTTGTTGATGATGGGAGGCACCGTTTCGTTCCAGTTAGGCTTTGGCTTCTTGCGCATGGCCTGCTGTATTTCCTCGGTGCAGCGGCGGCAGGCGGCGCGGACGGCGTTTTCATTTGCTGGCGTCATGCGGCCTCCCGGCGGGCAAGAAGTTTCGCCCCGAAAGCCATCAGCTCGTCCCGGTCCACAGTTGCGAAGTGGCAGTGTGTACGCGGGTACGGTCGCCAGATGATGAGCATCGACCCTTTATTGTTACCGCTGACCGGCTTACCGGTGACCGGGTTGATAAATGCGAGCCGTCCGGCGGTGATGAATCGCACTTCGCTGGCGGTCTCGATAGTCTTGCGGAACCAGCCGACAGAAGTATCCGCAGGAACCAGCATGACTGTGCCGATCTGGTTGGCGCTCTCAGTCGCGGCTTTCTTCACGAACGGCGTGATGTCGCTATAGGGTGGATTCAGCCAGACATAACCGGGAACGGTCATATATTCGATCCAGGGTGTTTCCAGTGTGTTCTGTTCGGCGGTAATGAAGTGACGACAAAGCGCGTTTTGAGGTGCCGCTGCTGCGTCGAGCTGAAAGCAGAATTCAGCATCCAGTGCAGTGAAAAGGGCGGGCGGAGTGCGCCAGAGGTCGCGCTGATCGGATGGCGTGTTGCTTCCGGTGTAGTCAGTCATTCTGCACGCTCCGGGTCATGTTGATCCCATCCATTACGCTCAATATTGGTTTGCAGCCGCTTTTCCCCGACATCTTCAATGCTGCGGCCGGTAATTTCCGCGACTTCGGCGTTTGAGTGTCGCCACAGCAGCGCCAGCTCTTCGAGTGACCATGCTTTCATAGCACTGACTCCATTTCGTCGATGTAGAGGCCCTGAGCAATCAGTCGGCGACGGCGTGCGGCACGCGCTATGCACTCCTGCCGCCTGCCTTCCTGCGACTGCTCTATGGCGCGCCGGGTGAACAGCCGCGATTTACCCTGCGGCGTTACAACTTTTGGCTTCGTGGACAGGTCGAAAGTCCGGTCGCAGATGCCGTCCTCGTTGAACCATTTTTTCGACTCAACGATCTGCGCTATCTGTCCGGTGCCGCGGGTGATGCCGTTGGCGACCCGGTTAAACTCGATGAGCGTTACGCCAAACTTCTCTGCGATTTCGCTGCCGGTTACCGGGCGGCCGCGCGTCTGAATCATCCAGATAACGCGCTCACGTAGGCCGGAGAATTGCCCGGTTCGCCCGGGCCTGCGGTAGAAGGGTGTACGTCTCATTCGAGCTCCAGAATGCGGCGCTTCGTGTCCGCAACAAGTTCGAGGAAGTCTGTTCGACGCGCGCGAAGCCGGGCTATTTCTGTTTCACATTCAGCAGCTGTAAGGCGATAGACTATGAGTTGCTTACCGTCCGGGAAGTCTGAGCAGTAGCTGATGAAGTCCACCCAATCCCTACCAGAGCAATCAAGGTGACCAACCAGTTGCCATCTGTATGCCGGATCGAAGGAGCCGCGGGTGAGGGTGGAGTAGTGAGTGGCGGCAATGACAGACTTAATTTCAACGAGCCCGTCCTGGCCAACGAGGCCGTCAGGGCTGTCGCCGTACGTGTCGTGATCAAAGAAACCGCCGTTATCCACGTCGACGAAGTTCATCTCTTCGTACAGCATGCGGGCAATTGGCTCCTGTTCGTGCCCGCGCTCCATGTGGTCGTTTGAGAAGCCAAATTCAGACTTGCACCCCTTAATCTGCTCAAGAGCCAACTGAAGGGCATAACGCTTGGCTGGTTCACCAAACGCCTTTCCATCGTTAGCCATAATCAGGCCGAAGTTTGAAGCGGTGGCCTTACCAAGGCGAAGAGCATCCCACTCTTCACCATTTTGCTCGACGTCGTGCCAGATCATGATGAACACTCCTGCTCAAGCTGGCGTCGATGCTCCGGAGAAATGTCCATTCTCGCCAGCACTGCTTCAAGGTTACCGTCTCGCTTGAAGGCAGCTTTAGCGTTATTCCATGCCTGCGTTTTATCGGGCGAAAGCACCGGCTTTGTAACGCGCGCTGGGCTTAAGCGGAGGCCTTCAACCGATTCCTTTCCGAACCGGACATTTTTATCGACGTAAACAGTGACCTTCACGCCTACCCAATCCTCAAGGAAGGGGGATCCGGTAATGCTTTTCAGCATCTTGCTGTTCGTGGCATTCAGAATCATCGGCTTAAGCTTTTCGCCAGGGCGCAGCTCGCGCTCTTCAAAATAAGCAGTGTTAAAAACGTCTTTTGATTTTTTTGTTCTGTCGTTTTCTAACGTTGCGCGGGCGATCGTCAGCACCGTTGGCTCAACGATGTCGGCGCTGCTCAGGTAAGGGGAGTCAAATGCCTTGCGGTAATGTGTTTTTGAATCTGTCATTTTGCAGCCTCTCTGATGAATCTGTTTACCAAAGGCCTGAGAGCATCCTGAATGGTGAAATGCTCGCGTCGCTCTTTGCTGCTGTCATAAATCGGTGTCCAGCCGCATCCCGTATTCACTTGGATCACCTGGTAACTACCTTTCCCATCTCTCCACTGAATTCCGTTCATCGAGAGCCACTCCTTAAAGTCGGCTAATTTCGATTTGTGGAGTAAATTTCTGCGGGCCATTAGCTCTCTCCTTAAAACGGGCATCCGGTACGGTGTTCCCAGTCGTATTCCGCCTGGGCGTAAGCAGCTGCCGAAATGAAATCGTTGTAGGCCTCGCCAGCTTTATCGCTGCGAAGTCCTTCGTATGGGCTGGAGTCAATCGGTACGGAGAAGTGAAAGAGGCCGGACGGCTCTTTTGGCATCATGTCGATGATTTCCCGAGCCCGGTCGTCGATCCACTTATCTTTCTCTTCGCTGAGCTGCTGCTCAACCCAGCGCCGTTCTTCGATTCGGTCGTAAGCTCGAAATGCGTTCATAGCGACTCCTGAATTTTGGCTGTGCGAATCCCGGCACCGTTAAGGCTGCCTGATCGTAAAATGGGGGGGGGGTTAGTGAGTGGTGGTGCGACCGCGATACCACGGCATGCCAGCGGCTTTCTTCATTTCTTCGTTGGCTTCCATCCACTTGGCACCGTCGCGATTCTGACGGGCTGTACGGGCTTTCTCTTGAGCTTTGCGAAGGAGTGGGTGATTGATTGTCATGAGGCCTCTCGCTTTTCTTTGATGTCAGCGCGGAGGTGAATTTCACGTCCGTCAGGGAGTGGAAACACCTTGATGTCATCTGTGAGGGTCAGGTGGTGCGCTACCGCGTGTAAGGCTTCATCGGTGACATCGAATTTTTCACCGGTGAACATGCGGATGTTGCCCTTACTTACCGAAAGCGGCTTAGATCGCCCAGCATAGATGCGATTCGTCAGGCCAGAAAGACCGACGGTAATTGCGTTGCTCATAAATCCTCTTGGCCTTATCGCGGCGAACGAAACGTTAAACAAGACTTCTGCGCTTAATCTCTGGCGGTGGATAGCCGCCGGTTGTCATAACTAAGCCGCCTCGGTGAAGCGACTGAGGTATGAAAAAAGCCGCTGGTTAGGCGGCCTTACCTTCAAATTTAGCCCCGCAGAGAGGGCAGTAATTGATTGCGATTTTCGTGTCAGCATTTGTGGTACGTTGCTCAGGCTCACCATTCTTCTTACGCCTGCGATACCGCACGTTAAAGGGCAGCATTACCTCGCAGTAATCGCCTTTTTCGAGTACCCAAACTCGATTTCCAAAATCACACTCTTCCATTGAATGAACTGAGTCGCCCAGCGCTTCTTTCACACGCGCTTCCATGCGTTCTTTAACTTCTGAAAAGCATTTACATGCCATCGTCTTACCCTCTGTAGTTACCCGCTGATGCGGGAGAAATGCTTTGGTCGGTGTGGTGGACTGGCACTGAGCCGCCACTCTCACTTACTTCCTGAGCGCCCTGTTTCTGTATTGGCAAACAACAATCTGCCCAGCCGGTTTTCAGGTCTTATCACACTGCTAGCGTTGCACCTCGCTTGAGGACACCGTCACCACACCCCAAAGCACTTCGCCACACTCTCGCAGTGGCCAGCGCCGGTTGCCCGGTCACCTTTTAAGCTGCTTACGCGTTAACCGGGCGCTAACCGGTAACTCAGTGATGCTTTACGCCACCTTTCCCTCACTACGCCGCCGTGGGAACCCGACCGTATTAACGCCGTCGTCACGCTGCCTGAACAGGCATCAAAGTGCGGCCTGTCCGCTTTAGTGCTTCATTGGAATCACTCCTCTAAGTTGAATCAGCGCCAACTCCCTGCCAGTGTTGCCCGTTCTCACGCCGTTATCGCTTTCGCGCGGGGATACTCTCTCACCGACCGGATCGCACCCGGTGATACAGCACGTTTACGTGTAGGGGTCTTAACAGGTTGTTGACGCTGTAAATCTGCATGTTGTTAATGAGCAGGCGACTTGCTGTCCGCCGCTGGCTAACTTCGCTCAGCTGTCGATGTTTCGTTTCGATGGATTGATTAAACATCATGTGGATTTGATAGTCAACACGGTGTGGATTATTTATGTTGATTTCATCCTTTTGCGTTGATTTGTGTGTTGATTTATTTTTGTGTCCTGTTAGTGCTATGCTCAAAAAAACATTACCGAGGGCATGGTTATGAGTAGCGAAGAGGAATTTTTCGCGGAGCTTCATCCGCAAATAGTAGAGATTCTTGGCATAGCTGTTATGCAGGTGCTGGTTGAGCAACGTGAGCCGAGCCGAGAGGCGCTGATAGAAATGATTCAGGTGTTGTGGCAGGAGGATGATGTGGATTTGGCAGTTGAGCTGGCGCTTGATGTGCTGTCGTTATCGAAAGAGTAGGGCATGAAAAACCCGGCGCGGTGGCCGGGTAGGGGATTGAACTTAAAGATCTGGCTTCATTCTGCCAAAGACCTTTTGAATTCCAGCCTCATATTCTTCCTTACTTTCACTCATTGCAGCAACACCAAGAAGCTTACCGATGTGCTGACGTAACGCTTTAACCCCAATTTCTGAAAGAAAAAGGTGCAACTTATCTGATTGCTTGCCATTTTCATCGCGACTAGCTCGTATCTGATCAAGTATTTTACCCTTACTCTTAGCGAGCGGAACATAAATCTGCATATTTGTCAGCTGACCAAATCGGATTGGCCTTCCTTTCTCAGGCCGATTCAGGCCGTACAATCGGTACCATTCTTCATAAAGCTCATCAGGGAACTCTTTTTCATATTGGCGGGCTTCTTCACGAACGAAGGCTTTGAATGCATCAATTACTTCTTGCACTTCTGGTCGGTAGCCAGCCAGTGCATAACCTACACCTTTTATCCCAGATTTCGCTGATGCATTAATCAGCTTCTGAGCAGCTTCAGCTGAATGCACTCTTGATGCTGGCAGGGCTCCGGCATTTTTTGCGTCTATTAGAGCTTTGCCGATATCTACTATTACCGTGATATCATAACCGTGGGCGTTATTGATGTTTTTCGACTGACCACTGTATTGAAATACAAGGGGATTATCTATTTTTGCACGCAATTCACGATCACTGAATTCGCTCATGTACTGCGTCTTCAATAGCTCATCAATGGTTTTGCCAACATCGCCGATTCCAAGTAGTTGAGCAAGCCCTTTCTTAGTAACGACTACTGTTTTTACTTCGTCATTAAGTACGTAGCACTCGGCATCGATGCCAAATTCGTCTAGAAAATTACCTTTGTGAGTTGCTTTATATGGCTTTCCCTTCCATCTGGCAGCGGCAGCTTTTTTGGCAATATCTGAACGTTGTGTCTTGGTTAGCGATTTTGCTCTAGCCATGCCGCCCTTGGCTTTACCAGTTGGTTCTTTTTTATCTTGAGACATATGTAAGCACCATTGCTGTGAAATGTGCTTGCATTATAGATACTGTATAAATAAACAAGCAAGCACAATGTTCATTGTTTATGCTTGCATTGTCGTAGGTGCAAAAAAAGGCCGCCTCTCTGCGACCTCTCTTATCCGAAACCATCACCCAAACGTCTCGTCAGGCCACTACAGCAGGACCGAGTACCAAAAAACGCGGCCAATAACCTCGACATCCGCCTCGTTGGCTGTCTCATCTTCTCGGTTAAAGCTGCGTATAGTCAGCATTCCTCCGGGATTACGATATAGCTGCTTTATGCGCTTAAGCTTATCGTCACCGCCGCCCGGTTGGGCGATCGCATAAAGCTTCCCATCAACTATTCGTTTGTTATTCGTGTCTACCGCAACGGTGGTTCCGTCAGGTATCACCGGCTCCATGCTATCACCGGTAGCGGGGAAACAGAGGACTCCAGAACCATCACTATTTGCACCGACGCGTCGCAGGGTAGCCTTTGAGAACCTCAATTTAAATCCGTTGTGATCTTCGCTATGGACACGGCCATCCCCGCACGCAAACTCGATATCCTTAAGGAATGGCACTTCGACCTCATCATCTGGTAGGGGCGTGTTCTTATCCCATGCGTCAACAGTCCCCCATTCTGATTCTGGAGGAATGCTACTATCGAAACCCGGTTTAGGGTCTCCCTTTCCATTTAAAAGCCAATCAAGAGAATACCCGTACTTTTCTGATATTTGCTGAGCAGCCTCGCGGCTTATTGAGTCGCGTTTAATCCAGTTATTGACGGTCTGCGCACTCGTAGAAAGTTGTTCAGCTAAATCCTTCTGTTTCATTCTTTCTCTGGCAAGTAACAGCCTGATTCTTTCCGCAATTCCACTCATAAATCCTCCGCTTATCCCCCATGGTAAACATGATGTGTATTTTTTCCATCATCATGATGTTGATTTAATCCACATCATGAATTAACATGGTGTTGATTAACGTTAGCTGGAGTAAGACATGATCAACAAACCGAAGGCAGCTACTCCTCTTGACATGGCTATCAATGCTGTTGGTGGCTCTCAGAAGATTCTCGCCGAGAAGGTCGGCGTTACACCTCAAGCCATCAACATGCTTAAAAAGCGAGGCGGAAGCCTCCCGGTTACCAAAATGCTGAAGTATGAAGAAGCAACCGGTCTGTCAAAAGAAGTGCTGTACCCAGGCATTTTTACTGCCTAAGAAACATCGCTCTTTAACAATCTGTACCCAAATTTAAAACGGCTGAGAAGTCAGCCGAATCAACTAATTACATGGGAATTTAACGTATGGACAATTCAACAACACGCAACAAAGTGCAGGCTCGCCACATTGAGTCGTGGCTTCACAATCAGATCGCAATGCGCGGCTCCACAAAGATAGCGAACGCTATTGGCGTCCACAAATCGACGATCACGCACTGGAAAGAAAAGATGCTCCCGAAGATAGCGATGCTGCTGGCAGAGCTGGAGTGGGGAGTGGTTGACGATGACATGGCTAGACTGGCGCGGGAAGTCGCCGGTCTGCTCACAAAGAAAAAATCCCCGGCTGCAACCGAGGATTCAGATCAAATCACCATGAAATTCTAGCCGAATAACTGGATCAATTCACAGGAGCAATTATGGCAAACACTGCCGAAGTAATCAATTTCCCTGTGCCTGACGTGGCACCTAAGGAGCCGCGCGTGGCAGATCTCGAAGATGGCTATACGCGCATCGCCAATGAATTGCTGGAGGCTGTCATGCTGGCTGGATTGTCTCAGCATCAGCTGCTGGTCTTCATTGCTGTCATGCGAAAAACATATGGCTTTAACAAAAAGTCTGACTGGGTTAGCAACGAGCAGATCTCATCAATGACTGGGATACTTCCGCACAAATGTTCGGCGGCAAAAAGCACGCTGGTGAAGCGCGGAATATTCACTCAAACAGGTCGTTTAGTTGGCATCAATAAAACGGTCAGTGAATGGGCTAAATTACCTGAATCAGGTAAGGAAAATAAAGTTTACCTGAAAGAGGTAAATTTACCCGAATCAGGTAAGAAAAGTTTACCCGAATCAGGTAATGGCACTTACCCGAATCAGGTAAACACAAAAGACAAACATACAAAAGACAATAAAGACAATATTAATAAACCCCCTAAATCCCCCAAAGCGGCTGTGTTCGATCCAACTGTTGTTGACCTGCCTGAATGGCTATCGGCTTCGGTCTGGTCTTCGTGGGTTGCATACCGTCGTGACCTGAAAAAACCGATCAAATCACAACAGACGGTTACCCAGGCCATAAACCTGCTCGACCGCTGCCGATGCAACGGACACCCGCCTGAAGAAATTATTAACCAGAGCATCGCAAATGGCTGGCAAGGACTGTTCGAACCTAAGGGCGACAAACAGCCTGCCCGTGCACAGTCTCGCATTACTGAAAACTTTGCATCAAAAGACTATGGTCAGACAGAAATTCCATCATGGGCGAGGGACTGAGCATGGAACTGGAAGAAAAAATCTCAACCATCGAAAAGATGCTGGATATCCTGGCCAGGCCGCCAGAGCAAATCCAAAACTGCGACGTAATCTGCGAAACGGTTTGCTGCGAGAAGCACGGCGAATACGAGCAGCGCAAGCGCGTCCTGATAGACAGCCCTATCAAGCTGCCGGCGCCGCCAACACGCTGCCCAGGCTGCCTACGTGAAGAGCTGGATTTCCTGAAGACCGAGAAGGTCCGATGGGAAAACCGCAGCCGCCAGCAGAACGTCGAGCGTCTGCTGCGCCAGTTGGAAATCCCGGATCGCTTCATGTCCTGCACTCTGGATAACTACCAGCCAGTCGGCACGGATTCTGAGCGTGCACTGCGCGTCTGCCGCGCCTACGCCGACAAATGGCCTGAACGCCTGAGGCAGGGAGGCGGGATGGTGATGTGTGGCAAGCCTGGGACCGGTAAGAACCACCTGGCATTGGCTATAGCCCGGTACGTTATCGAGCAGCACCAGAGCTCGGTAATTTTCACAACGGCTCTGAAGATTGCGCGCGAATTCAAATCGACCTGGTCGAAAACATCGACTCGTTGCGAAGACGATGTGATCGGACACTTCACCCGTGCGGACCTGCTTATCATCGATGAGGTTGGTGTGCAGTTCGGTAGTGAGGCGGAGAAGCTCATCATGTTCGAAATCATCAACACCCGCTATGAGCGTATGAAGCCGACGATCCTCATCAGCAATCAGAGCAAAGAAGAGCTGGCCGCGTTTATCGGCGAGCGTGTAATTGACCGCATGAACGACGGTGGTGGCTGCACCCTGGCGTTTACCTGGGATAGCTACAGGAGCAAGGCATGAACATGACAATCGAACAAATCACAGCTGCGTATCCGAACGTAGCGAAACTGGAATCACAGGCCGGGCGGGAATTGCTGGCCGCAGCGGTGGGGAAGATGAACGCGCTGGCCGTGGAGAATGCGGGGCTGATGAATGTTGATAACTGGATGTCTCGAGACGATATCGGTTATGTCGCGCAAGCAATAGCCGAAGGCAATGGGGAGGATGCCGCTGAGTCTTTGCGGGCAGGTCTGCGCGCCATCATTGACGACATTCCGACACCAGCCACCGACGCCTTCCAGGCTGAAGTGCGAGCGCAGGGAGTGGAGAGTTACGCAGAGCAACTGAAATCAGAAGCGGACCGCGCAGAAGAAACTGGTTGGGAAGATGCGGCTAAATTTCTGCGTTCTGAATCAGAAAAAGTGCAGGAGTTCGCAGCACAGCTTCGCCAGGGAGAATCGAAATGAGCAAAATTACAGCATTGCCAGTATACATCTGCCCGGATTACGGCTGGACACACCCAGCGTATGAGGCGTTTTGCGATGGCCGTGAATCCGTTCCCGAAGTCGAGTTCAACGACTGGCTGAAAACGCACGGCCTGCAGTCACAATCGGTGCGGCTGGATATTGACGACGAATCAATTGCTGCTCACGAATATAAAACTCTAGGGTCAATTGGCCTGTGGGAACCAGAAATGCCGGAGGGCGACGGCTGGTTTGTTGGTTCGATTCACGACACCGACTATGGCCCAATTTGCGTGTGGCTTCGCCAGGGAGCAGCACTATGAGCACCGCTATCAAACATCCTGCTATCCGCTATCACGGCGGCAAATTCCGGCTGGCATCCTGGATCATCAGTCACTTCCCAGATCACCGCTGTTACGTCGAGTCATTCGGCGGCGCCGCTTCAGTGCTTTTGAAAAAAGAGCCCAGCGCAGCCGAGGTCTATAACGACATCGATGGGGATGTCGTTAACCTGTTCCGGGTTATGCGTAATCCAGAAACCAGTCAGGCACTGATTGAGGCCTGCGCACTGACGCCGTATTCCCGCGAGGAATTCCGCTGCGCATACGAACCAACGGATAACCCGGTAGAACTGGCCCGTCGCATGATTGTCAGGGCGACGATGGGATTTGGTAGCGCCGGTGCCACGAAAGGGAAGACTGGTTTTCGCCTGGACACGAAACGCAACAGCGCCACCGCGCAGCGCATCTGGGCACGCCAGCCTGACAATCTGGCCGCCGTGGCCAGCCGGTTCGCCGGGGTGCTTGTTGAGAACCGTGGCGCTATTCAATGCATGCGCGACCACGACACCATTTCTACGCTGCACTTTGTGGACCCGCCATACATTCACGACACCCGAGTTGAGGTAGCTAAAAACAGCGCATACCGGTTCGAAATGACGAACGCGGAGCATGCTGAACTTCTCGCGGCGATGAATTCTTTGCAGGGCATGGTAATCGTGAGCGGTTATGACAGTGAGCTCTACAACGACACCCTGCGCGGCTGGAAAAGGGTCACCCGAACCACTGCGGCAAATGGTTGTTCCGGTTCAGTCCAGCGCACGGAATGCCTCTGGATTAATCAGGCGGCGCAGCAGAAACAGGAGCGTGCAGCATGAAAGAGCGCGGCATGATTTTCAATGGCGAGATGGTTCGTGCGCTGCTCGATGGCCGGAAGATGCAGACGCGGCGGCCGATTAAGCCGCAACCGGAACTGACTGAGCGATCAGGTTTTTCATGGAAGAATCGTGTGTACGGGTCAGGCAGCACCGACCGCGAAACAAATCGTAATTTTGCACACATTGCCTGCCCGCACGGCAAGCCCGGCGACCGCATTTGGGTGCGTGAGACATTCAGCATTGTTCCTGACCACGATGAACCAGCCGGCAGTGCAGCAGTTTTGTATGCCGCCGACGGCACTGGCCCGTACGGAAAATGGCGGCCATCGATTCACATGCCTCGAGAGTATTCCCGCATCCTGCTGGAGATTTCCAATGTTGGCGTTCAGCGCATTCAGTCAATTAGCCAGAACGACGCCGCCCGTGAGGGTTTGATAAGACTGCCCGCCACTGGTCGTTATTGCCTGAACCAAGGGGATCAATATTTCGGTGGCGCCAGTCATGATGCACGCGAAGTTTTTTCCTGGCTGTGGTCGGACATCTACGGAGAAGAAAATTGGAACGCTAACCCGTGGGTGTGGGTTATTGAATTCAAACGTGTAGAGGAAGGTGCAGTATGAGCAACATCGACAAACGCGCATTGACGGCAGGAACATACGCCATCCTCTTTCGTGATAATTGGGATGGTGAGGGGGACGTTTATGAAACGCTGGCGATGCTGAGCGATGACTTGGTTTGGTACCACTACGAAAATGGCAGGGCACTTATCGAGTATGAGGGTGATGAGGTTCTGAAGGCCTGGCCACTTGATGATGGCGGTAATGTGCTGGCGCTGCTGGATGAGCTGGAAGCCAAAGACAAGTATTTAGAACTTGAGCGTGAAAAATCACGCCGCGTTATGTCGCGAATCGCTGAGCTGGAGGCGCGGGAGGTGAGGTTGCCGCCAACTCTCTGGTACGAGCATGATGAATTACCGAGAGAAATACCAGTTCTCTCCCGAAGATTGGTAATAAATACGCTGCGTGATGCTGGCATAGCACTGGATACGGGGGAGTGATGATCCATTTTCATGGCGGCCCTATCACTCCCGACACCTGCGCGCTGAAGGCGTGGAAAGGTCGGCACGCATTTATCTCGTTTGCAAACCCAGGGCAAATTGCGCTGGCCAGCGAGGTGACTCAATCATTCGCGCTGGATAACGGGGCGTTTAGCTTCTGGACGAAACAGCGCGTGGTTAACTGGGGTGAGTATTACGATTTTGTTGCTCGCTGGGCCAATCATCCTCGCTTTGCCTTTGCGGTTATTCCAGGCGTAATAGGCGGTACCAGTGAAGAAAACGACGCGCTGATAGCTGAATGGCCTCTTGGGAAGGTCATTGGTGCACCGGTATATCACTTTAACGAACCTGACGAACGCTTTATACGTCTGTGTCATGAGTTTCCACGGGTCTGCATCGGCAGTATGGGGGAGTACGACGCTAAACGGCCTAACGACTGTGCTGCAAAACTTAAGGATCTGATTCGCCATGTTGTTGACTCCAACGGCTATCCAATAACTAAGTTACACGGCCTGCGGATGTTGGATAAACGGTTATTCAGCCAGGTTCCATTGTCATCGGCTGATAGCACAAATGTCGCGCGCAACATCGGCATAAACAAGGCGTGGGATAAATCAGCCTACGCTCCAGCCAGTAAAGAGACGCGTGCTTATGTTCTTGCGGAGCGCATTGAATCATACAACAGCGCCAGTTCTTTGGACTATGACGCCGATAGTGGCCTTTTCATGCCGCAGTTGGCATTTGAGATTTAAGGACTAAACCATGACCAATAAATACAGACTAACAGACAGACGCGTTGCAGAAATACTTGCGCGTGCTGAGATTTGTGACGATTCAGTTCTGACAGATTACGCAGATATTGCCGCAGCAATGCGTGAGATTCAAGAATACCGTAAATCATCGCCAGCGCAGCGCGACGTTATTGCGGAACGCCAGCGGCAGATAGGTGCGGAGGGCTGGACGCCAGAGCGCGACGACTCATACCGGAGCGGGGAGTTAGTGTTAGCCGCCTGCTGTTATGCGGAATATTCGGGAGTCAGGGGGGTGGGGGATTCGCCTGTTAAATGGCCGTGGGGTGATGAGTGGTGGAAGCCGCAAGGAAAGCGTCGAAATCTTGTAAAGGCCGCCGCATTACTGCTGGCTGAAATTGAGCGTTTGGATCGCCGGGAGAAAGCCGACAATGACCAATAACAAACTAACAGGTGCGCGCATTAACGACGAAACCCTGAGCGCATGGAAGTCTGAAGCGGTAATTTCGCTGGGCGAGACGCCAGAAGACATCCCGGAGTATTCACATCATCAAGCCATCCTTGCTCTGGTGACGGAGGTTCAGGAATACCGGAAAGCAGCAGGCGAGCCGGTGGCCTGGATGGTGATAGATTCCGATAGTGGCGAGAAGTTTATCAGCACAGACAGGTCAAATATTGAAGGCGCTGCAATGCCACTCTACACCACCCCGCAGCCAGCCCCAACAGTAGAGGTTAGGCCAATAGCGTTCTTTGACGGTGATATTTCACCAGATGACGCAGAGAAGCTGGCAGCAGCTATTCGGGAGTTAAACAACGCACCATCCGAACCGGCAATTCTGGCAGCCGTAGAGGCGGTGCCTGATGAGCGTGTGGAATTCAATGCATGGAACAACGATGCAGATTGCCCTCTTGCTGGGCTTACCGTCAAACAAGCCGCATGGCTGGCCTGGCTTAAACGGTCTGGAGTCATCAAGTCTTTTGAGCCTGTAGCTGATGAGTTGCCTGGTTGGATTAAGTGCAGCGAGCGGATGCCTGAAGGGATGCAGACAGTAATAACCTCTAACGGCCTCGACATCGGTCAAGGATGGTGGGATGGCGATACCTGGCAGGGGTGGAGTAATCACGATGCAGTTCCTGGGGGGGTTACCCATTGGATGCTACTACCGGCAGCACCGCAGCAGTAAAGACAGCGTTGATTATCAGTAATCACTGAGCCATAATTAAGTCATCGGAGCCTGAACAACTCCGGTGACTTCTGCGCTTTGAGGGGACTCAAAGTGCAAACGACAATCAGAACACATTTCCACAAGTCACAGATGCAGAAATGCACCTGCGATTTTCTGCATTCTGCGGTTTCCGTTAAGGAGGCCGTATGAAACAGCAATACCTTCTTCGCAATCCCAACATTCGCGCCAATGCCATCAACGCGATTAACCAGTTACAGCTCGACGAGAAGCGCCCGGTCGTCATCGAGATAAAAGAGATGACCCGCTCAATCGACCAGAACGCCAAACTTTGGGCCATTCTGAGCGACGTCAGTCGTCAGGTTGAATGGCATGGTCGGAAACTTTCCTCTGAATCCTGGAAGCACATCTTCACCGCCGCGCTGGTCAAGCAGGATGTCGTTCCTAACCTTGCCGGGGATGGCTTTGTTGTGCTCGGGCAATCGACCAGCAAAATGACCGTTGGCCAGATGCGTGACCTCATCGAGCTGATCCACGCATTTGGCGCAGAGCGCAATGTCCGCTGGGGCGATGAATCGCGCCTGGCTATGGAATGGGCTTCTCGCTTTGGAGGTGCCCGTGGCTAATCCGCTTAACCGCGTCATCACCAACCACATATTCAAAGTACCGGCACGCCGACAGCGTAAGCCGGAACTGAAGCCATCCGAAATCCCGACATTCAAGGACTACACCGCGCGGTTGGTCGATCAGAAATGGCTGCGCCTGGCGGCAAGGAGGAAGCATGCCTGATTTACGCAAAGCTGCGCGCGGCCGTGAGTGTCAGGTGCGGATCCCCGGAGTGTGCAACGGCAACCCAGAAACATCAGTTTTGGCACACATCCGCCTTGCTGGCCTATGCGGCACCGGCATCAAGCCACCTGACCTGATCGCCACCATCGCGTGCTCAAGCTGTCACGACGAAATGGACCGCCGCACACACTTTGTTAATGCGGAGTATGCAAAGGAGTGCGCTCTGGAAGGAATGGCACGTACACAGGTTATCTGGCTGAAAGAAGGGAAGGTGAAGGCATGAATACGTACAGCATCACGCTTCCATGGCCTCCGAGCAACAACCGGTATTACCGACACAATCGGGGGCGCACTCATATCAGTTCAGAGGGGTCCGCGTACCGGTTAGCAGTGGAGAAAATTATTGCGGACGGAGCGCTCGATATCCGCACCGAGTCACTACTAAAGATCCGCATTGAATGCCATATGCCAGATCGCCGTCGCCGTGACCTAGACAACCTGCAAAAGGCCGCGTTCGATGCGTTGACTAAAGCCGGGTTCTGGATGGATGACTGCCAGGTGATTGATTACCGGGTTGTGAAGATGCCGATCGTAAAAGGCGGGCGGTTAGAGCTGACAATTACCGAGCTGGAGGTCCTATGAAATGCAAAGTGCAGGGGTGTGATAGAGAGGCAACATACGTGCAGCAGTGCGTATGTCAAAAACACTACTTCAGAATGATGCGATACGGGACATACGAGCTAACAAAGTCAGGGAAAAGGAAAGAGCGCTCGCAAAACGACAGGGGCTATCAAATGCTGCACCGGCCTGATCATCCCTTGGCAATGGCAAATGGTTCCGTTTATGAGCATCGCGCGGTTATTTATGCAAAATATGGCGACAGCCTACCTGATTGTGAGTTGTGCGGGAAAAATCTTAATTGGCGCATAGCTCACATTGACCACATTGATGAGGTCGTAACAAACAATAGCGAGTCAAATTTGAGGCCGCTTTGCGGCGCGTGCAATACGAACAGAAGTAAAAAGCCTGCTCACAACAGAAAGGATGCTGTTGCTATCACGTTTCTTGGTGAGACTAAAACGGCGAATGAATGGGCTCGAGATCCAAGGATAAAAGTTAGCAACGCTACGATTGCGCGCAGGAAGAAGCTAGGCATGGCAGACTTTGATTGCTTATTCGCGCCCAAGGTCACCCATAACGGCAATCTTCCCATTAAGCCACCAACCCCTCCTAAATATACACGGAAAAATAGCATCGCTATCGAATGGGAGGGCGAAAAGAAGACACCTTCCGAATGGGCCTGCGATCCAAGAATCGCGCTAAGTGATGGGACGATCAGAAGTAGAGCGAAGGCTGGAATGTCTGCTTTTGACTGCTTATTCAAGCCGGCATCTAGGAGCGGCTTGAAAGGAAATAAAGCACTAAAGCAACAGGAGGCCGCGTGAAGCCAGAACTAATCGAATCACTCCGCCGTCGCTGGCAAAGCCTCCGCATTTATCGCCGCCCGGGCTCGGTGCTCATTGACTACCGGATCCTAAAGAACCTCATTCGTATTTACCAGAGAGCAGGAGCATCAGCATGAACACTCAACACCTGGAATTTATACGCCAGCAGCTGATTATTGCGACTGCCGATTTGAGCGGGGCGACGAAAGGGCAACTGGTCGCTTTCGCTGAGAACGCGCAATTCACTGCGACGGCACGCAGCCGGGGCCGCAAGAAGATTGTCGACCCGGCAACCGGCCGCATGGTCAATCCGAGCACCCCTGCCATTCCCGGGCGGCAGTCACGCGCCAAGGGTTCATCCATCGCGCTGGTTCAGCCGGTAGAGTTTGGCAGTGCCTCATGGCGGCGGGCGGTACTGTCTCTCGATGAACATCAAAAGGCCTGGTTGCTCTGGAGCTACAGCGAGAATATTCGCTTTGAATACCAGGTCGCGATAACACAATGGGCATGGGTAGAGTTCAGGTCGAAATTGGGGGCTCGAAAGGTGGCCGCCAAAACGATGGAGCGACTACGGCAGCTAATTTGGCTGGCGGCGCAGGATGTGAAAGCGGAGTTGGCGGGGAAGGTTACTTACGAATACCAGAAACTGGCAGAGTTGGCTGGCGTGGCTAAATCCACCTGGACTGAAACATATCTTCCTCACTGGCTGGTTATGCGTGACGCTTTTACCCGGCTTGATACCGGAGCATTGATTGCAGTGACGCGATCACGTTCACAACAAAAGGCAGCTAATTGCGAGCAAGTTATTGCAAAACCGAACTGAAAAGGCTATATTTCGTGTAAATCTGATATCGTCGCCATAGCTTTGGTTGTCGACAGAAAAAGAATTCAAGCCACTGGTTAACGTCGGTGGCTTTTTATTTGCCTTCTTCTATACATTTGTTCTTTAGTTCGCCTGTGCTATTTATGGCGGACATCGTTCTTTATCAGGCTTATACTTCTCATACTATTATGGGAGATGGCTATGAAAGAAGGTTACTACTGGATTCAATACAATGGCGGCAGACAAATTGCCTACTACTCCCCTGAAGAGGGCTACGATTTCATTTCAGGAGATGAAGTTATTGGTGTGTGGTATGTCACCAGAGGCCATGACCTGTGCAATAACGGCGAAGTTGAAGTTCTCAGTGGGCCCATTGAAGAGCCCAAGCTTTAGCTTCTGCCCGATTGAATGAAATGACCTTAGAGCCTTGCGAAAGCAGGGCTTTTTATTTTTCTGAAATTATTCGGCTCAATATACGAGCCGATTACAAGAGCCATTCGGCTCAATGCCATACCCTCATATTGCTCGCCACATGGTGAGCTTTTTTATTTGTGCCGTCGGGACCATCCCTCTGTGCTTTGTCGTTAAATCACCCGGCGGCACTTTCTCTCTATACACGGAATGCTTATGTCTGAGCCAATCACTATTGCTGGCGGGGTTACATCGGCTGCGGTCGGCGTAACCTTCGCCGCGCTGTTCCCGGAGGCAACTCCTGCAGTAATGCTCGGGTCGTTGGCCGGTACGGCGCTTTATGTGTTGACCTCAGATCCCCATCAACTCTGGAAGCAGACCATCTTTGCTGTCATCTCGTTTATTGGCGGTGTGACGTTCTCGGTGCCGATGGCGAAAATCATGGCCGGTATTATCAATACCCCACTGAGCATGATGAAGCCGCCGACCAGCATTGAAGTGTCCCCAACTGTCGGGGCGATAGTCTCTGCTTCCATTTCCGTGGCAGTCCTGCTGCGTATTCTTCGTCGGTCGAAAGACGGGAAGATGCCGGGGCTGGGGGAGGAAGACAAATGACATGGCAAGTTTTCATGATGGACGCAAACGCTATTGTTTGCCTCCTGATTGTCATGCGGCTGATGTTCTTCAGCAAGGCTGGCAAGCGGAGCCGCTTCGGCGTGGCGTTCATTGCTTATCTGCTGATTCTGGCTGCGGGCGGCACTGCGTTTCGAATCATCATGGGACAGTACGTCCAGGTTGATCCGGCGGAACTGGTGCTGAATTCAGTAATGTGCGCTGCAATCTGGATGGCGCGCGGAAATCTGGCGCGTGTCGTCATAACGGAGTAGGTGATGCAGGCAATGAACCCACAGCGTAAAGCGTTCCTCGATATGCTCGCCTGGTCAGAGGGCACAGAGAAACCTGGGCAACCAACGAAAAACCACGGTTACGACGTTATCGTCGGTGGATCGATATTCACTGATTACTCCGATCACCCTCGCAAGCTGGTAACGCTCAATCAAAAATTAAAATCCACGGCGGCTGGTCGCTATCAAGTCCTGTCGAAATGGTGGGACGCATACCGCAAGCAACTCGGCCTGAAAGATTTCTCTCCTGCCAGCCAGGATGCCGTCGCATTGCAGCAGATTAAAGAGCGTGGCGCGCTGCCTCTTATCGATAAAGGCGACATCCGCCAGGCTATCGACCGTTGCAGCAATATTTGGGCATCGCTTCCAGGGGCTGGTTATGGCCAGTTCGAGCATAAGGCCGAAAGCCTGATCGCTAAGTTCAAAGAGGCGGGCGGGAAAGTGAATGAGCCGAAATCATGACGGAAGCCATCGTTGCGCTACTGAAAAAGCTCTGGCTGCCAATTGCACTTATCGCTGTCATTAGCGGACTAGCGTGGTCTGCAAACCACTACCGCGACAACGCCATCACCTACAAAGACCAGCGCGATAAGGCAACTGAGAAGCTTAGCCTGGCGAACGCCACCATCACCGACATGCAGACCCGTCAGCGTGACGTTGCTGCGCTCGATGCCAAATACACCGGAGAACTGGCCGATGCGAAAGAAACCATTGAGCGTCTACATAGCGATGTCATTGCTGGCCGTAAGCGGCTGCAGCTCAACGCAAACTGTCCCGCGAGCGGAGCGACCGGCACCAGCGGCGTGGTCGATGCTACCAGCCCCCGACTTACTGACTCCGCTGAACGGGATTATTTCACCCTCAGAGAGCGAATCGTCACAGTGACGAAGCAGGTTGGCTATCTGCAGGAATACATCAAAGAGCAATGCCTTAAGTAATTCGTCACCCACAATAGCAAATAATAGAGCCTGACTTCGGTCGGGCTTTTTTATACCCGCAGTAAACATCGCGCCTCGCAGCGCAAATCATCCCGAGTCTTTCAGAAAGCTGAGCCTGAGAATTGCCGTATATGGTGGCGACCATCTCGGGGCGGCTTTTCTGTGCGAGCAGGCTCATCTTTCTAAAAGGTAATCGCTATGCAATATCAATTAGCCACTATCGACTTTCGCGACATGGTTGCCGTATCTGGCGATCGCATTATCACCACCTCACGAAAGGTCGCAGCTTATTTCGACAAGCAGCACCACCACATTATCCAGAAAATTGAAAAACTCGATTGCTCAGATGAATTTCTAACCAGCAACTTTTCGCGGGTTACTTACGAGCACAAGGGTAATCAGTACGTTGAGTATGAAATATCCAAAGACGGCGCGATGTACATCATCATGTCCTTTACCGGAAAGAAAGCGGCGGCAATCAAAGAGGCGTTTATCAAAGCGTTTAATTGGATGCGCGACCAGCTAATGAACCTTGCTCAGTCATATCAGCGTGAGCATAACGAGTTGATGCTTGAGTTTATGAAGGAGAAGGATGTGGCGAGTATTTCGGGCCGATTATTGAGCCGATGGGGAAGAGTGAAGAAACCGCAACTGGTTGCCAGAATTGAGCGCTTAGAGCAGCAGTCACAAATCACGATCCCCGGCTTAATCAGTAACCCATCCTGAACCCATTGCAGAGGCTCTTCACTGAGGGGGGGCTTCGATAATGACATTTCACGCGACGAGGTGAGGCGTAAATGATAACAATCCCCGACGGGCAGGCGGTTGGTCCAACAGGCAATACTGGTATTTGGGTGCCTGGCGCGGTTCTGGTCGGTGGCGGAACATCATCACCGCCGATCACCGGCCCCATCGATCTGACGGCACCCACGCTCGATCCCCGCGTAACATTTTCCGGGCCAGCGCATTTCTACTGGTCGGAAACTGGTGTGATGCTGGAAAGCGCAGCAAACATTTGGCCTCTGGAATACAGAAACGGCACTGCAGTTGGCCGCCACGAACCAGAGCCGCAGACAACAAATTACCAGCCAATGTCGCGCGGCGACGTCGCGGTGTCGGCGCCGGATGTCGGGCCGTGGATCAGCCTGGGCCTGACACTCTCGGCGGGCGTGGGGCCGGACGGTGGCGATATTGGCAGCACAACAACTGACTGCGACCTGTACGCGATATACGATGCGACCGCTGGCGCGTTTATTGTCCCGCAAACAAAGCCCCCGGCGCTTGATGAGTGGTCCCGGATAGTTGTTCCGTTCAGCGTTGACGTGGAGTCGCAGATAAGGACGTACTCAGCAAGGGAAAGCGCAACAAAATATCTGTATGGGCTGTGCGAGCCGATCCCGGCAGGCGATTGCGTTGTATCGCTCTATCGTCGCGAGAACACTGAATTACTCACCGGACTGGTGCAGGTAGAGACCGGCACGCTGGCAACGTCACCAATCATTACTGGTGATGCTGTATCAACGCGCCCAACGTCCAGCGTCACTATCAACACAGGTTCTGCATCAACAATCACGGTGCGCTACAGCAATGGCGAATCAGACACATACAGCACGCCTGGCGACTCGTTCACGCTACCCACAGCGAGACGTAACTGGTCAGAGCGCTACATAACTGAAATTGAGATGACACCATGACAGAGCGAATAGCCATTACCCCAGAGCCGGTACAAATCACCAGCGGCAGTGAGGGGGCTCACATCACAGTTACTGACGGATTTGTTCTGTATGCCGACAGCGCAGACAGCACAGCGTGGCATCGGGCTGACCGGGTGATTAACGTATCTCCACCCGTAGCTCTCTGGATGAAAATATCATCTGGCACATCTGGCGCTGTCGTTGTGACGAAATACGCACAAGAGTGATAACGGCGGTTTTTGGAGCAGGAGAGGGGATTACATGTCCGACATCTACCAGATCACGCTAACCACCCAAACAGGCGAAACCTTCACGGGCAAGATGTCACGACGTCAGCCTGAGCTGGTTAACGGCTTTGTGCCGCTGGCGACGGAGGCGGGACAGTGGCTTTACTTCGCTCCGGCCGATGTGAAGCGCGTGCAATTCACGCCAGTACCTGTCGAGTAAGAAACTAATGGCGACGTGCAGACTGTCACTTGAAATCAAAAGCAGGTGGTGGCTTCCCGTCTACCTCAGGATGCTGACACTGTTCTGCGTGATGATGCGGTGCGAGCCAGATTACGAGAAGGTTAGCGCTTTCATCGTGAAGCGCGGCATCGGCCAGAGGCTGAAGTCAGAACCGGTAAAGAGATAACGGAGTAAACCATGGCGAACGATGACGAGCGCAGGCCATATCCGCCAGTTAACTTCATCGACTCCGACAACTGGCAGCCATACACCAAACTGATCCCCGCCAATGAAGTGCATGAGTGGATAAGCCGACAAATCCTGAGCGATACCGGAAGCATTCATAACCCTGACCACGAACACCTGCTTGAGGCCGATCTCTGCTTCATGTGGGCATCAGATTCATTCGCGAAGAAAGGGCGCTACGTTCTCGGCCAAGCCGAACAGGTAATGCTCCGCGCCGGTGGATGGCAGAAGGCAAGAATGGAGCAGCAGATGTATGAATGGTTCGGACGCATCCCGAAGTTCATCATCACACTGGCAGCCGATTTCTGCTCACAATGCAGTGACCTCGAGTTCTGCGCACTGGTAGAGCATGAGCTTTACCACATCGCCCAGGCTACTGATGATTTCGGCGCGCCTAAGTTCAATAAAGAGACCGGGCAACCAGTGCTAACACTGCGCGGCCACGACGTCGAAGAGTTCACTGGTGTCGTGCGTCGATACGGTGCCAGCAAAGAAGTGCAAGAGATGGTCGATGCTGCGAACAAGCCAGCAGAGATTGCTCATCTAAACATTGCCAGGGCATGCGGGACCTGCCTGATGAAACTGGCCTGACGCTTTATTCAGATTGTCATGGAGGTAACCAATGGCAGCATTATCGACAGAGGTCAAAGCCTTCATCGTTCAGTCTCTGGCCTGCTTCGAGCCGCCCACGAAAGTCATTGAGCAGGTAAAGGCTGAATTCGACGTGGTGGTATCACGCCAGCAGGTGTCCCAATACAGCCCCGGTAACGCGATGGCTGAGAAGCTTAGCCAGAAGTGGGTTGACCTGTTCAATGCCACGCGCACCCGCTTTCAGACTGAAATTTCCGATATCCCGATCGCAAATAAAGCGTACCGGTTGCGAGTTCTCGACCGAATGGCGACCAATGCTGAAAAGATGAAGAACTTCGGCATGACCTCGCAGCTTATTGAGCAGGCCGCCAAAGAAATGGGTGATGCCTACACAAACCGGCAAAAGGTTGAACATACTGGTAAAGACGGCGGCCCAATCGAGTCAGCAACGCTAACGAAGGACGAATACAAGAAAGCTCGACGGGAGATGCTGGAGGATGACGACTGTTGAGCAGCGGAACTATGCCCGCAAGATAGAATGTGAAGAAGAGGGGTTGTACTTCTCCCGCTACTTCTTCAAGCAGCGTACTGGCGGCAAGATGATTGTAGCGCCGCATCACCGGGTCATTCAGCAAACACTGGATCGGGTGATAGACGGAGAGATTAAGCGACTCATCATCAACGTTCCACCTGGTTATACCAAAACCGAACTGGCAACCATCAACATGATGGGCCGTGGTCTGGCGCTGAATAACCGCGCCAGATTTATGCACCTGTCCTATTCGCATAACCTTGCACTACTCAACTCTTCCACCACTCGCGGCATGGTTAAGTCAAAGGCCTATCAGGCTATGTGGCCCATGGAACTGCGCGACGACGCTGACAGCAAGGCTATGTGGTGGAACGAACACGGCGGCGGGGTATACGCGTCGTCAGCAGCTGGGCAGGTTACTGGCTTTCGCGCCGGGCACATGGAGCCCGGCTGGCAGGGCGCATTGATTATTGATGACCCGGTTAAGCCTGATGATGCATACAGCGAAACAGTGCGAGACGGGGTTAATAGCCGATTTAACGAAACAATCAAATCACGATTAGCCGTCGAAACAACGCCGATGATCGTGATTATGCAGCGCATCCACTATCACGACCTGAGTGGATACCTGTTGCGAGGTGGTAGCGGCGAAGAGTGGCATCACCTGAATCTTCCGGTGATTATCGACAACAGCCAGGCTTATTCTGCGAAGTATCCAGAAAACACTCACGCCATACCGATTGACCACGGCTTGCCAGAGGGCTGGTTGTGGCCTTTCAAGCATAACGAAACGCATCGTGTAGCTCTATTCTCGCATCGGCGCACTGCCGAAGCGCAGTACATGCAGAAGCCTCGTCGCTTCAACGCTGAGGGTGCGCTGTGGAATGAGCAGATGATTAACGCTGCCCGCGAGCTACAGATCCGCTTCGACAAAGTAAGGACGGTAGTAGCGATAGACCCGCAGGCAACTAACAGTGACGAGAGCGACGAGACAGGCATTGCTGTTGCCAGTGCTTACGGTGCAGGTGACAAGAAACAGTTCTCAGTCGATGCCGATTACAGCGGTAAATATTCCCCTGCTGGTTGGGCCAAAAAGGCCATGTGGGCATATGAAGAACACGGCGCTGATGCGATTGTCATCGAGACGAACCAAGGTGGCGACATGGCCGAGGAAACGCTGCGTAATGCCGGTTTTAAAGGCCGCATTATTCGCGTCCATGCCAGCAAGGGTAAGTATGCCCGCGCCGAACCAATATCTGCGCTATATGAGCAAGGCAGAGTAGCCAACCACGGAAATCTGTATGTACTGGAAAACCAGCTAATGGAATACGTCCCGGCTACCGCCAAGAAATCACCTGACCGCCTTGATGCCATGGTGTATGCGCTAACTGAATTAGGTGGTGCGCAACCGATGGGCATGATGATCCCCAAACGCCTGCAAGGGCGGTAAACTGAAAATGAGGCGTAACTCAATTCCAGCCTAGCTGGTTAGATGGGTAGAGTAATGCATTAACTGGTTCAAACCAGCGGGTCAGGCATGATGCTATTGCCAATCCCGAGTGCAGGTTCGAGTCCTGCCGCCTCACCAATTACTTAGGTCGCTTCGGCGTCCTTTTTTAATGCCTGAAATTCACCAAACGGACAATCCATGACTGACAAATTACAACTTGCCGTCAACCATGCGTTGAACGATGCGCGCATGGCCCGTGCGCGAGCAATGGCATTCAACCCTGGCATGGGGCTGGATGCCAAGCGAAGCACTGCATGGTGTGAGTACGGCTTCAAAGAAGAGTTAACCTTTGATGACTTGTACAAACTCTATCGTCGAGGGGGCATTGCTTACGGCGCGGTGAATAAGCTTGTCGGCCTGTGCTGGAAAACCAACCCAGAAGTAATCGAGGGTGACGCTGACGACGACACGAAAGACGAAGCAGCGTGGGAACGTAGTAATAAGCGCGTATTCACTCACCGATTCTGGCGCTCGTTTGCTGAGGCTGATAAACGTCGCCTTGTTGGTCGTTGGGCCGCGTTGCTGCTCCATGTTCGCGATGGCAAGAAGCCGAACGAACCGGTTACCCGAGGCCGGGGCTTGGCTAAGATCTCCCCTGTATGGGCCAGCGCGCTGAAAGTAAAAAGCCGAGACAATAACGGCAACATCACGATGTGGCAGTACACCGAAACACAGGCTGACGGCAATCCTGTGCAACGCGATATCCACCCAGACCGCGTATTCACCATCGGCGACATGTCAGACGATGCTATCGGCTTCCTTGAGCCCGGATATAACGCCTGTGTGAGCCTTGAGAAAGTCGAAGGCGGATCCGGTGAGTCATTCCTCAAGAACGCAGCGCGACAGCTTAACGTTAATTTTGAGAAGGAAATCGACTTCAACAATCTGGCCTCTCTTTATGGTGTGAGCGTCAGTGACCTGCAAGACAAGTTCAATGAGGCCGCTGTAGAGGTTAACCGTGGCAATGACGTATTACTGACCACGCAAGGGGCATCTGTTACACCGCTGGTAACTGCAGTCGCCGATCCGGGCCCAACGTATGACGTGAACCTGCAAACCTTTGCTGCCTCCGTAGACGAGCCGGTAAAGATTATCGTCGGTATGCAAACAGGTGAGCGGGCTAGCTCGGAAGACCAGAAGTATATGAATGCTCGCTGTCAGTCACGACGCCAAGACCTGTCATTCGATATTGAGGATTTGGTCGATAAGCTTATCGTCTTGCGAATCGTCACTCCTGTGGCCGAGAAAGCGGTTGTCTGGGATGACCTGACAGAGGCAACAGGAGGCGAGAAACTCGATAACGCCGCGAAGATGAGCGAGATTAATCAGACATCGCTGGCATCTGGTGGGCAAGTCTTTACGGTTGAGGAAATACGGGTAGCAGCTGGTTACGAGCCTGATGGCGAAGAACCGCTCGGGGAGGATGAGGATGACGACTAAGAAGCCGAAGTCACCGATACTACCCAGTAACAACGCAGACCCAACCGGAGCCGACGCCATAGAGCGAAAGGCGATGAAAGACTTCTCCCGGCGCATCAATCAGGTCAAAAAGGTCTATCAGAACGCATTAAATAGAATACCAGCATCACCCGCAGTCAATGCCCGCTACGAGTTTGAACTTAACCTAACCATCCTCTCGCAAATACTTACCGATGCCAGCTACCTGGTAGACCAGATATTGCTTGAAGGGGGCGAGTATGACCTTTGGTTCTATGGCTATGTTGACCAGGCATCAAAGCGTGGGACAGGTCAGTCATTCGCAAATCTTAGCCAGCAATCAGCAGCCTATGCGGCTGAACGCGAGTCATTAGCCGCAATCCTCATCAGCGAACCCTATCAACGCCGTATGGCGCTGGTTAACGCGCGTGAGTTTGAGGAAATGAAAGGGCTGGCGGTGCAGATTAAAGCAGATATGGCCAGGGTACTGACGGATGGAATAGGGCGCGGGCTTAACCCTCGCGAAGTGTCGCGTAACCTGACGGCTCAGGCGGGGTTCGAGAAAGGTCGCGCCAACCGCATTGCCCGAACCGAAATCACCACTGCCTTACGCCGTGCTCGATGGGATGAAGCAGATGAAGCGACGACGCTGCTTGGCCTGAACATCAAGCTCATGCACATCTCCGCACTAAGCCCTACGACACGCCAGGCACACGCGCTGCGACATGCACATCTTTACACCGTTGAAGAGGTGCGTGAGTGGTACGCGACAGGTGCCAATGCAATTAATTGCAAGTGCAGCCAGGTTGAGGTGTTGGTTGATGAGGCTGGTAATCCGCTTTATCCAAACGTCATCGAAATGGCTAAGAAGGAATTCAACAGCCAGTGGAAAAAGATGAAGGTCAATCACTCAGTCTGTCATTGCTGCAAACATGCAGCTTGATGAGGTAAGCCATGTCAATGCATGTGAACATCACCACGAAGGTGAACAGTAAATCAATTCGTCGAGAAATGCATAACGGACGAGAGCATCTCGTTCTGCCGAGCTACACGCTACCGGCTAACGTTGTGATGAACGGCGGCCTCTATACCGATACAGAAATCAACGCTCATTACACCGGACTTGAAGGAACTCTTGCCCCACTCGGCCATCCTCAGGTAAACGGGCAATTCGTATCGGCATTCTCCCCCGAGGGGCTTTGCGTGGGATTTGTTGGTGCATGGAACCGCAATGTTAAGAAGTCCGGTAACCGCGTCTACCTCGAAAAATGGGTTGATACCAACCGAGCGCAGGAATCAGAAGGCGGGCGAGAGCTGCTTGAGCGGGTTGCTGCAATTGAGCGCGGTGAAGATGTGCCGCCTATTCATACCAGCGTGGCCGTATATCTCGACCAACTGGAAGCCAATGAAGAACAGAAAGCCATGGGTGCTGATTGGGTAGCCAAGATTCATGGCATGGATCACGACGCTATCCTGCTTCATGAGGTCGGGGCCGCAACCCCTGAACAAGGCGTTGGCCTGATGGTTAACGCCGACCTGGCTACACCGATGAAAGTTAATGCCGGTGCGCTGATTGGTGAATCCTACCGTGAGCGCGAACGCCGACTTGAGAAGGCCGCCAGAGAAAGATTCGCTCCCGGCGATAACGATTATGCCTGGGTTGCTGACTTCACCGACTCGCAAGCCGTGATCATCACCAATGGTGGAGAGGCTCAGGTCTACGGATACACCGCTGACGGCGGGAAGGTCACATTCGACGACAAAGGCTCTCCAGTCACACGACAGGAGTCATGGGTATCTATCGTCGCCAACAAAGTTAAATCACTTTTCACCACGCAGGAACCACCTGCAGAAAACCACCAAACGGAGGGCGACATGCCTTTAACCAAAGAAGAACTGGAACAAATCGGCAGCATGGTTAGTGAGGCTGTGGCGACCAATACCGAGAAGGCAATTAAGCCGCTCTCTGACAAGGTTGATGCCTTACAGGCTAATCACGACAAGCTTTCTGAAACACTCACCGCCAACTCCCGCGCTGAAGAGGCTAACAAACGCGTAGCCGTTGCTGCCGTGCATGGTGACATCATTGCTAACGCCTTATCAGGCGAAGCGCTGGGCGATGCATTTAAGCGGCTGGGTGAGCCTGCTCCTATCGGGGCCAATTCTGCCCAAACTCAAACCCAAACCGGTGCACCAGATCCGGCAACTTACTTCGGAGGTGCTGCGTAATGGCACGTTATCGTCGCATTAATATTGACGGGAAGTCTCTCTACAAGACTGAAACCCGAATCATGGCTCAAGAGCTGGCCCCCGGCGTTGGTGTGGTTATCGATGGGAACAACCAGTTCACTGCTGCTACCGAGGCTACCGGGCGCCTATATATTCTGGACTGCGCATATCATCAGGGGCTGACCGTCAATGACAAGGTGCCTGTTGGTGACTCTGGCGTGGGCAACTACGTAGAAGAAGGACGTGAGTTTGCACTTCTCTGTGGTGTGGGAACCTACAAAAAAGACAGCCCAATCAAGCTCGCAATCAACGGCGGCTTCATGCTGGCAACTGATGACACTGATTCAGTTATCGGATACAGCCAGGATGATCACACCATTGCAAGTACGCCAGAGCACATTCGTGTGCGCATGCGTGTCGGCACCGTTGCAGCCGCGCCCGCACCTTAATAAGGATAAAAGAATATGTATTTCGATAAAAATACGCTGGCAGCAAATAGCCGCCTGGGTGGTCACTGGAATGAATTGTGGGCTAACCGCAACATCTGGAACCAACAACAAGCAGGCATGATTGCAGCCAATCGTTCAGTTATGACGCCAGAAATGCTGGCATGTAATGCAGTTGGTGGGTTTGCACGTGAGTTTTGGGCAGAGATTGATAACCAGATTCTGCAAATGCGCGACCAGGAAGATGGCATGGAAATCGTCAATGACCTGATTGGTGTCCAGACTATCCTACCAGTTGGCAAAACAGCGAAGCTATATAACATGGTTGGCGATATCGCTGATGATGTTTCCGTGAGCATCGATGGTCAAGCTCCGTTCTCCTTCGACCACACCGACTACAACAGCGACGGCGACCCGATCCCAGTATTCACGGCTGGCTATGGTGTTAACTGGCGTCATGCGGCTGGTATGAGCTCAGTTGGCATTGACCTGGTGCTTGACTCACAGCGGGCCAAGCTGATCAAAGTTAACAAAAAACGCGTTGCCTACTACCTTTCAGGTGATGCAAATATTCAGGTTCAGGGCTATCCAGCTCAGGGCATGAAGAACCACCGGCACACTCAGAAAATCAACCTCGGATCCGGTGCGGGCGGCGTCAATATCGACCTGACCACCGCGACCCAGAGTCAGTTGATTGAGTTCTACGGCAAAGGCGCATTCGGCACCACGGCTCGCAATAACAAAGTAGCTCAGTATGATATCCAGTGGGTGAGCCCTGAAATCTGGGCCAACTACGCTCAACCATATGTTGTAAATGGCGTCATTACAGGCACCGTATTGCAAGCCATCCTGCCGTTTGCGCCAGTGAAAGAAGTGCGACCAACCTTCGCGCTGTCTGGTAACGAATTCATCGCTTATCAGCGCCGTCGTGACGTTATCTCTCCACTGGTTGGCATGGCTCAGGGTGTCGTTCCTCTGCCACGACCACTACCTAACGTAAACTACAACTTCCAGATCATGTCTGCTGAAGGTTTGCAAATCACTGCAGACGAGCAGGGCCTGTCCGGCGTTGTCTATGGCGCGAATCTGGCGTAAGGGGGAAGCATGGCTAAGTATGAAGTAGTTCGACCATGGCACGGCGTTAAAATTGGTGGCGTGGTGGAGATGGAAGAGCTTCACCCGGCGCTGAAATCAAACCTGCGCCTGATTAAAGGTGAGGCAGCCGGTACGTTAACCCCGGCAACTCCGAACGCTGGCAGCGATGCCAAATCCCGCAAAGAGGCGATCATTGCTCGCCTTGATGAGTTGGGTATTGAGCACAAGGGTAATATCGGTATCGAGAAGCTATCCGAACTGTTACCAGATGGTGAGCTTGAAAAGCTCTTCCCGGAAGAATAAGCCGCCAGAAATGAGCGGCTTTTTTAATGCCCTCTTTTGAGGGCTTTAATCTGAGGCTCGCATGATTACCACAGAACAGGCTAAGGAATATCTGGCGTCGGTCGGTATCACGCTTCCTGATTTCATCTTGCAGGCTCTCGTTGACCAGGTGAACAGCATTCAGGAATGTCTTGATGCTCATTATCCGGCGTCAACAGCATTGCTTATTCAGTGTTACCTGTTAGGTCTGATGGGGCTGGCTCAGGGTGACAAATACATTAGCTCACAGTCGGCTCCTTCAGGTGCGTCGCGATCATTCCGCTACCAATCATTCAGTGACCGCTGGAAAGGCTCTGTGAGTCTTCTAAGAGGGCTGGATACATACGGATGCGCAACGGCACTTATCCCACCAGACCCAACACAGCAGGCCTTCGCCGGTATCTGGATTGGCAAGGGTGGATGCATGTGTGGAAAGTAACTATGACCTGGAAACTTATTATTGAAAGCCTACCCAAACCATTCTCCCGCGTCTGGGTGAAAACGGATACCGGTCGGGAGACTACCGGCTACGTCAAATCTGACGGCGAGTGGGTTATTAACTGCAAGCGCATTCGTGATAGCGGTGCGAAAGTCGAGAGGTGGCGGGAATGAGCAGGAAAACAGGCGGAGCCCTTGAGTCAAAGCTGTCCTACGTCATGGGCGAGCACCCAACCACAACAATCACACCCCACAGTAAGGGGCATGCTGGCACAGTCCAACATGAGATACACGCATTTAAATGTGATGGCGCTGTTCACTTATTTGTGTGGGTCAATTCTACTGGCGTGAAGTTTTATTCCTTTGCTGGTGAGTCATACAGTATTTGCAAGGATATGTTTTTGAGCAGAGCTAATGCTGAACTGCTGGAGCGGCATTCTGGATACTTGCGCGGGCTGGTCAGATTAGATGATTCAATCATTGCGAAAGTGGAGACCTTTACCCTATGAGCAGCACGGCTGCGTGGGCAAACACGGCGCCATGCACAATCTGGCGGCGCCTTGACGGCTACACGGAAGCGGGCGACCCGCTTGGATATGACCCACCTCTGGAAATCATGTGCGACTACATCGGCGGCCTTAGCGAGAAGATTGGCTCGATTGGCAAAGAGGTGGTGGTTAAAAACACCTTCTTTACTGAGTTCGCTTTGGCTAAAGAGGGCGACTATGTGCTGATTGGTGCATCTACCGATCCCGACCCGCTTATTGCAGGGGCTGATGAGGTTGCCCACGTTACGCGCTGGGGCGACACGTTCGACAGGCTGGCTGATGACTGGGCAATAATCACAGGAGCGTAGCCATGGGCGCAAAAGTTCGCGGTATATCGCAGGCCAAATCCAACCTCGAAAAGTTCATCAGTACGGTGCAGGGTAAGAAGGCCGCCAGGGCGATTCAGTCGGCGATTATGATTGGCTCGACTCAGGCTGCACTGTATACGCCCATAGACACCTCAACACTTCTGAATAGCCAGTTCAGAGAGTTATCAGTAAACGGCACGATGATAACCGGCAGGGTCGGTTACACAGCTAATTACGCTGTGTATGTGCATGATCCTAACGTCCCTCAGACCTTCCGGCGCTCAACTGCTCAGAAAGAGTTCCTCACCAAAGGCTTTGCAGACTCCCGCTCTGATATTGACGCCGCAATACGCAAGGAGATGAGCCTGTGACGCCATCAATGCACGACCGTGTGAAGAACATGTTTGTCGATGCCGGGCTGACAGCGGGCTTCACCGTACAAACACTTCTCTGGACGGATACCGCTAATCTGGCGACATCCTTCATGGTGTTCAGGCCAAACGGTGGCACACCCATCCGTTATGACCTCGGCAATGAAAACTATGTGCTCGTTGATGTGATCGGGGCGAAGGGCAAGAACGCAGTAGCCGACACGGCAGCTCAGGCAATTCTCGATTATGTCCAGGCTAACCCTGTTGCTGATGAGTGCGTAGGGAAGATTGAAAACGTTGGTGGCAAGCCGGCACCTGTATTAAGCGAAGAGGGGCGGCTAATTTACCGGCTCCAGTTCGCATGCATTTACGGTGAATAACCGTAACTAAATCCATATCAATAACGAGGTCGCCATTCGGCGGCCTTTTTTTATGCCTAAAAGAGGTCAACGATGGCTGCAAATTGCCCAACTTCGAATGAACGCGTCTTCGGCTCGGCTACAGTGCTTGAGCTTGCCATGGGGTGTGCTGACACACGACCGGCTGAAGAAGAATGGCTGGCGCTTGGTGCTGGCACAAGCAAGGGTCTGGACTTCGCTCCAAACTCCGTTAGCTCTGACGCTGATGACACTGGCGGCTGGGTTGAGAACATCATCACCAACGCCGATGCGACGATCAGCTTTGATGGTGAAGTGCGCAAGCACGACAAGCTCGACCAGTTCGGCTACGCAAACCTGTTCACGTACTTCGTCGATGAACTCAATGCCAAGCGCCAGCCGAACCTGTGGGCGCGAATCAGCATTGGGCCGCTGGAGTTTTCCGGCTACATGGTGATCACCAATGCCACCCCGGCAGATGGCGGTAGTAACGACATCATCACCTTCTCTGTTGAGTTCAAAGTGTCTGATGGCACCACCGTTCGTCTGACTAATCTGGATGCGCCGGCACTCACGTTTAGCACCGATCTTCCAGCAACCAAAACGGTAGCTACCGGCTCGGCGTTAAGCATGACTGTAGCCGTTAATGGCGGTGTCGAACCATACACCTACGTGTGGAAGAAAGCCGGCAGCGTGGTCAGCGGGCAGACTACCGCCACATTCAACAAGGCCAGCGCGGTTGCTGGTGATGCTGGCGCGTACACATGCGAAGTAACCGATTCGGATGATGTGCCGGTCACGATCACCTCTACATCCTGCACCGTTACAGTCAGCTAACGATTATTACAAAGGGTAGCCTGCTGCCCTTGATAATGACCGCTAATGAGAAAAGACATGTCACCACTAACCAGCATTGGCGAAATGAGTTTTTCAGAGGCTCATGAAGGCGGTAGAGACTATTTCTTCAAGCCGTCTTTTGCCGCAATGAACGCGATCGGAACGCCAGCTGAAATTGTCAGCATTTTTTCGCTTATCCATGGGGCAAATGTACAGGAAGCACTGAACAGAATTGTCCTGGTTAAAGTTTCGCTCCCGCCTCACATGATTAATGCAATATTCCAGCGCCTGAGTGATGAAATCCTTGCTGCTGCGATGCATATCATGCAGTGCTGCTACACAGGCGACTATGACCTGACGCCATTAATTGGCGAGTGGAAGGGATGGAAACACTGTGTTGTGTATCGCCCCGGCGAGTTATCAAGGGGCTTCATAATTGCCGTAGCCCAGACGCTCATGCAACACGGCGTTATCGGCAAAGCAAAAGTGCGTCGACTGCAGCGCAACGAATCAAACTCTTATTCGCAGGCCTTCGAGGTTAGTGATTACATCATTGCTGCACGAAATCACTTTGGCATGAGCCGTGATGATGCTGCCAGCCTGACAATGACCGAGTTCACGCTACTACTTTCCGCAAAATACCCCGAGCAAAAAGGGCTGACGAAGGATGAGTATGACGCTGTTGCCGAGGCTCACCTGGCTCGGCAGGCGGCGCGAAGAGCCAAATCAAAACAACGCTAACCAGCTCCGGCTGGTTTTTTTACGCCCGGAGAATTAAATGGCAGGCACACAGAGCGCTGGCAGTATCGTTTATGACGTAGACATGGACTTAGCGGGATTCCTGCGTGGACAGCGCCAGGTATCCGATAGTCTGAGTGGTATGAATCGCGGCTTTGATGCTTCTACGCGCAGTATTAACAGCACGGAGCGAAGCGTTAACAATGCCGAACGATCTTTCTCATCACTGACAAAAGTGGCTGTAGCGTTAACTGCTGCTCTTTCCGTTCGGCAGGTTGCGCAATACGCGGAGGCGTGGGTAACGGTAAACAACAAGCTGGCTAACGCAATTCGACCAAGTGAAGAGCTTGCTGATGTTACTGAGCGTGTTTTTGATATCTCTCAGAAAACCAGAAGTAGCCTTGAGGCAACAGCCACGCTGTATGCCCGCCTTGAACGAGCGACCCGCAGCGCAGGAACCAGCACGGAAGATCTGACCCGCCTCACAGAAACAATTAACAAAGGCCTTGCGGTGTCTGGCGCTACTGCAGAAGAAGCAAGCTCTACGATGGTTCAGCTGTCACAGGCTCTTGCCTCCGGCGTGCTGCGCGGTGAAGAGTTCAACTCCATATCTGAGAACGGTAGCCGCCTTGCTGTAGCGCTCAGTGACTCCCTGGGCGTTACCGTTGGTCAGCTTCGCGCTATGGCAGCACAGGGAAAACTAACCACTGATGTTGTTGTTAAAGGGCTGCTGTCTCAGGGTGATCAGATAGCGAAAGAGTTTTCCAATACGGCTATGACGATGGGCCAGGCGTTTGCTGTGGCCACAAATAATGTCACGAAATTCGTTGGTGAATCATCGACTATTAAATCAGTGTATGCCGGTGCCAGCAATTCAATCGTCACTCTTAGCGAAAATCTGGATGCCCTTTCAGGTGTGATTACGATTGCCGCCGCGGTTCTGGGTAGCCGCTTTGTTGGTGCGCTGGCAATGGCAACGGCAGAAAAGGTCAGATCTGCGGTTGCCTCAAGAGCCATGGCTATCGCTGACAATCAGGCAGCACAATCCGCTGCGCTGGTTGCCGCAGCAGAGTTGAGAAGCGCCGAAGCAGCAAAAATCAGATCGCTGGAAGAAGTCCGGCTTGCACAAATGATGAAGCTCACGGCGGTAAGTGCAACTGCTGCCGCGGCAGCGGAAGAAACGCTTTCAGCAGCCAGAGTTTCCGCTGCCACGGCTACCGGAACGTATAACGCAGCGCTCGCGGCAAATAAAACAGCTCAGGATGCAGCAACAGCAGCAGCATCCCGGGCATCTGTTGCGGGTGGTTTATTGCGAGGCGCTCTTGGCTTGATTGGTGGTCCAGCGGGAGCAGCAATGCTTGCCGGAGCGGCAATATTCTATTTTTGGCAGAAAGCTAAAGAGGCTAGAGATGAGGCGGAAAAACTTGCCGACAGTGTAGATAGTCTGACAAACAAGATGAAAGACATGTCACAAGTGCAGCTTACTGCCGAGATTGCAAAACTAAGGGATACCATTCCAGAACTTACCGACGCCGTAAATGAAGCACAGCAGGCTTATGACAAGGCAACGAACAAAGTTAAAGATTACCAAAAGGAAATTGATAATTGGGGTGAGTCAACCAGGCGCGGGCGACAAGCTCAGGAGGCGATGGGGGCGGCACTGGACAGTCAGGCTATTGCAGCTGATAACCTGCAATCTGCCCAAAACAGGCTTTCCAGGGTTAATAGTACAGTTGGTATAGCTCAGGCCGAATTAAACGGACAGTTGAAGCAGGGTATTGATCTCCTTCAGCGCAGTGGTAAAGAAACAGGCGTTGTGGCTGGGATGATGAATCAACTTGGTAAATCATTGAATTTGGCCGCTGCTGCTAAAGAGCGCTTTAACTCTCAGTCACTTGAGGTGGAGCGACCAGCTAAGGTTCAGGACTATCTCGATAAGCAATCGCAGCAAATCGAACTGCAGAGTGAGCTGAATGATCGCAAACGTGAGCAATTAAAAGCCGAACAGGAAATACGTGCCATTGGAGGAAATGATGCCGATGTGCGTATGGCGCGCGAGCGGGCAGGTGCGGAATATGATGCGCTCGCGGCACAGAAGGCAAATAGAAAGGAACAAAAAGAAGGCGAGAGTCAGGCAAAAAAATCAGCCACCGCCGCTGAGTCAGTATCGCAGAAGCTTGAGAAGCTTCGTCAGCAATCTGAGTTGAGCGCTGAATCAACGAAGGAATTAAGCCGAGAGCAGTCGATACTCACCGCTCAGCAGTCGCTAGGTAAGGGGGCTACGCAACAGCAAATCGCCCAGGCTGGCCAGTATGCCGCTGCCAAGTGGGACACTGCGAATGCCATCAAAGCGGAGGCGGCAGCACAGAAGCTTATCCCTGAAGCCAGCGAGAACGCCAGTTATAAGAAGGATGTCGACGATTTAAACACTGCGCTGGATGCCAAGAAAATCAGCCAGGAGCAATATAACTCCACATCTGAACGCCTTGAACAAACACACCAGGCCTCTCTCGCTAAAATCCGTGCTGACCTGACTGTAACGCCACAACAGGCAGCAGCCGGAACAGTTGATCCTGTTCAGCAACTTGCCAACGAGAACGCGCAGAAGCTGGCGCTCATCCAGCAGTTCGAGGCTAACAAGACTATCACTGAGCAGCAGGGTCTGGCTTTGCGTAATGCTGCCAACATGGAGTACGAGCAAGCGCGCGCCAACGCGATGTGGGAACTGTTCAAAAACCAGAGTGACGGCAACCAAATTCTGGCGGCTGGGTTTGAATCATTAGCGGGTAATGCCTCTAACGCCTTCACCGGCATTATCACCGGCAGCATGTCGGCACAGGAGGCCATGCAGTCGCTCGCCAGCAACGCGCTCAACAGCCTGATCAACGGCTTCGTCCAGATGGGTGTTGAGTGGGTAAAATCAGCCATCACCGGCAGCGCCGCGCAAATCAGTGCGACCGCAGCCACGACATCTGCGTCGGTGGCGGGCATCGCAACCACCACTGCGGCCAGCACTGCTTCTGCCGCAACGACTACAGCATCCTGGCTTCCAGCCGCCGCCGCCGCATCCATCGGTTCGTTCGGTGGTGCTGCGGTCATCGGTATTGGCGCTCTGGTGGCTGGTATGGCGCTGGCCAATGGGTTAGCTGGTAAGCGTAAAAACGGCGGCCCGGTTAGCGCTGGATCAATGTACCAGGTAGGCGAGGGCGGTATGCCTGAAATTTACCAGGCCAGCAGCGGCAAGCAGTACATGATCCCAGGCGACAACGGCAAGGTCATCAGCAATAAGGATATGCAAAGCGCCAGCGGCCAGATGGCGGTGAATATCGTTTTCAACGACTACTCATCCAATCAGCACAGCTTTGACGCTCAGGCGTCTCAGGACGGTAACACGCTGACGGTTCAGGCCTTCATTCAGGATATGGACCAGGGCGGGCCGATGCGTCAGTCGATCACCCGCAATACCAACGCCACGCCAAGAGCAACGGAGTAATTATGCCAATCCCTTACCCTGACTGGCTCCCGCTGGCTCAGAAGTCAAAAACACCCAAGCCCGATACCGGGTTCAGGACCGATCAGCCGCAGGTTGGCGCGCCGATTTTCCAGAAACTCACCGACGACCTGAAGACCGGATTCTCTCTGACGTGGATCTTCACTCTGGCAGAACACCGGGCTTTCATGCAGTGGGAGCGCAGTCCTAACTATCTCGATAACAGCAATCAGTGGTTCTCGATGCCTGTTGGAACTGGATCGGGTGCATACGGTGAGCCAGAGATGCAGGAACTGCATTTTACGGCGCGGCCTACATGGTCACAGTCTGGAGGCGTGTTCACCTGGACCGGTGATGTCGTCACCAGGAAGTTACTGAACTCTGATGATGACTACGACGACATTGTTATCGAGCTGCCGGCGCCATGGGCCAGCTGGCTCGACATTATCGTGACCGGGTATCCTGATAATCGGGATCCGGAGTCGCTACCGAGGGTGCCGTAATGCCGAGCTTCCGCGAGTACAAAAGTCAGCGCCCGAACAGGGTGCTTTACGAAACAATCACTTTTCACAACGATGTATTCGGAGAAATCAGGCAGGTAGCTAACCAGATATTTCCGAAGACATTTGCAGGGAAAGAATACCAGCCATGCCGGATGGAAGTGGTCGAAAGCCAGCAAAGTAACACGCCAGTGATCGGCGCTTCGGTTAAGTTCGGGCGCCTGGCGATGGACTTCAAACAGGCGCTCAAGCCATGGAAGGCATTCTCGCGAATTACGCCGATTGCGGTGACTTATCAGCGATTCGATTCCGCTGACATGAACACGCCGCTTAAACCGTGGACGCTGTACGTCAATGATACCTCGATGGATCAGAACGACGTCACCTGTGAGCTTACGCTAAAAAATCCGCTCAACAACAACGTCAGCCCCCTCTACACACCTGAGCTATTCCCGGGCCTCAAAAATGCATAAACAGGAATTCATCGACAGGGTTACTGGCCTGCCGTGGGCTAACCGCGCCTGCACGTTTGATGCGCTGGACTGTTGGGGGCTGGTAGTCCTGTACTACCGGAATGTACTCGGCATCGAACTGCACCAGTCACCGGACTACGAAGCCGGCAGTGAATTTCACACCTGTTTCGCCGGTGAGGTTATTTACTGGCAGCCGGAGAGCATCTTTGTAGATGATGGAATATTTGTCGCATGGTATGGCGCCCAGCCGGTACACGTTGGCCTGATAGTCAACGGCATGGCGTTCCACAGTCGCTGTGAAGGCGGTCACGTTAGATCGGATCCTGTCAGGACCATTCAAAGACTTTACACAAAGGTTGAGTTTTATTCCTATGCCGATAATCGAAATTCAGCGAGTACCAGGGCTACCGAAGGAGAGGATGGCAGCACCGGCCGGGGCGGTGTTCTGCGAGTGGCTTGATACCCAAAACCTGCACGCAGATGTGCGCATTAACCTCAATGGCCGTGAGCTAACCGATAACGACGATGTCGGGTTTGTACTGAACGAATCAGACCGGATTGTCATCTTCGATCAGCCAAAAGGTGGCGGGTTCATGAAGGGCAGCGCCATCATTCTTGGCATGTTTACCTACAAGCAGGACATCAAGTTTATCGGCAAAATTATGTCGAAACTTGTGGCTCAGCCGAATGCTTCTGGCGCCGGAAACTCGAAAACGTCCCCGAATAACAGCCTCAAAGGGCAGACCAACATTGCCCGGAACGGGGAGGCCAGGCCGGATAACTTTGGGCTTGTTCGCGCATTTCCGGACCTGATTCAGGAGTCGCTTTTCCAGTACACCGACAATTTGAAATACGTCACAGAGTTGATGGACTTTGGCCTCGGGAAATACGACGTATCATCGATCCGTTACTCAGAGTCCAATCTCGGGGCCATGGCGGGCTCTTCATACACAATTTACCAGCCCGGACAGGTTATCCCGCTCATTACTGAGGGATATCAGTTCGATGATGTTGACGGGCAGGAGATTCCCGGCCGCAACGAGTCGGACGATTTCCCGATCGAAACGGCAACTGCAAATACCGTTATCAGTGGGCAGTATGCAGGCGGTCAGATTGCAATGAAGATCGTCAAGCAAGACGATTTCGATTATTTCATGGATCTGTCACTTCCGCACCCGGTCACGTTCACAATTAACGTTACCTATCCCGTTCCGGGGAGCACGATAACCGAGGACATTGAGGTATCTGCAGACCTTATCGCTGTGTCAGTTACCAACGACGGTGCAGTAATTAATCCCGTAATTTATTACAACTTCACCTTCAGCGGGTTGATCGGACCTGACGACGTCGATGTGTCTACTGCGACGATAAACACCACAAAATTCATTCTGAACGACAATGGTGCGCTGATTGTTGGGCCTGTATTTTCACCAGTTGAGTCGACTGAGTTGTGGATCCATACGCAGTCAGCCCTGGGTGGAGATAAGCAGACAAACTGGAAAGTTGTGCTGTGGAAAGTCGACATAGACAACGACATGATACCGGGGACCCAGCAGGAATTCGCATACAAACAGACTACGCCTCACGACCATACCAGCGAGACATTTTACCGCACGGACAAGGTTACGCCGACCGCCGGATATGGTCGTTATTCCATCTCATTCCAGCGCACCGATAATAGCTCTGATGTGAGCCGTCTGAAGGTCGAAGCCATCCATGCCGTGAATAAGCGCACTAATGTCACATACCCGGATGACACTATCGTAGAGGTTACGGTCAGGTCGACAAAGGAGGCTACGAGCGGCAGGGAGCGAAAATATAACGCGCTGTTGGGGCGGCATGTAATCAGCTACAACATTGCCACGCAAACGGTCGACTATTCACTGCGATATTCACGAAAGTTCGCTGATATTGCCCTGTTTAACTGGCTTATTCGTGGCAAGCAGCCAGAAGATACCATCGACATTTACGGCCTGTATCAGGTCCAGGCTGAAATCGATGCTATAGACCCGCGGCTGGGCAACTTTGATTACACCTTCGATGATGAGGATGTGGCGTTAGGCGCGCGCATGCAGATGATTTGTGATGCGGCCAGCGTGAGCATCTTCTGGGATGCTGGAGTGTTGTCGTTCGCCCGTGACAAGAAGCAGTCCGCACCAGTTACCGTCTTCAACCGAAGCAATACTGTCGATACCGGTTACTCTATCAGCTATGACATGACGCTGCCGGGCGGCTTTGACGGGGTCGAACTGCAGTACCGGAATCCGACCACGAACAAGCAGGACTTCATTCGTTATCGCATCACCAACGGGGCCATTGTTTCTGGCGCTCCGACGAAGGCGAAGAAGTTCGAGATGATGTACATCCGCGATACATTCCAGGCGGATGAAAGGGCGCTCAGGGAATGCAAGCGGCTCATCTATTCACGAATGACAATGTCCATTACGGCGTTGGCAGACGGGGAATGGGTGAACGTTGGACAAATGGTGCAGGTGCCGGACACATACGACACGAACCAGCAGGCCGGATACATCACCGCTCGCAACGGCAATAACTTCGATACCAGTGAGCGGATTAATTTCTCCGGCAGCATGTTTGTGGTCGTGACTGACTCACTCGGGAATCCAACAGCACGCTATCCGGCGACCCAGCGCAGCGACACCGCGTTCGGGTTCATTGCTGCCATTCCCAACATCAATCTGAACATTTATGACGGATTCGACGTGCAGTCCCCGTCACGCTATGTCATCGCAACATCTACGGAACTGGATGCAACGCAGTGGACTATCACCGCTAAGCAACCGAATGGTGACGGAACCACAGCGCTAACGCTGGAAGAATACAGCGACCTTATTTACTCATGACAAACCAACTCCAACCACAAGCCAGCCATCGTGCTGGCTTTTTTTATGGACAAAACATGACTACTACACCATCGCAAATAGCTGTTCCTTCAGAGCTCCCGCAGGATCTGAAATTTAACGCTGGAAAAATTGATGAGTTCGTAACATCTCCAGGGCATCAATACATTGACAGGAAAGGTGTAGCGCATCGTACAATTGCTGGCATTGATCACGATGCAAATCAGGCAATTCTGAATTATGGCTACATCACGAAGGACTCTTTTGAGTTGGGCAATACCCTCAATACTGCTAACGAAGCTCTTCGCTGGCAAAGCAATGGCTGGTACTACAGATGGGATGGCCCATTCCCCAAAGTAGTACCCGCTGGCTCTACCCCTGAAAGTGCTGGCGGAATTGGTTCAGGTAAATGGATTGGAGTTGGCAATGATGCCACATTACGTGGGGAGTTAACGGACCCTTCAGGTGGAGATAAGCTGGTATCCAGTCAATATGGTGGGACTATCCAGGATAGCTATGTAAGTAGACAACGACCAGTCTCTGCTGGTATTCACCTGTTTATTGTTTATGGCCAGTCCAATGCTAAGGGGCAAGCGGCAAACTCCGCAGGAGCTCCGAGTTTTACATCCCCCCTAAGCCGGTATTACAACGGATCAGTACTGGCACCCATGACGCCGTATATGATTACGTCAAATGATAGCGCAAGCACCGGCTGTGCCTGGCCTGCTTTTGCAAACAAGTACATTGGTCTGAGCGGCAAAGAGTGTGTATTCACAAATAGCGGAAAGGACAGCCAGTCAATTGCTCAGTTACAAAAAGGCGATGCTAGCAATAACTATGCAAATATGCTTACTTTCGTGAATGCAGCAAAACAAAGGGTACTAGCGGAAGGGAAGACCATCTCTGAAATATCAGTTCTGTTTATTCAGGGTGAGCGAGATGAAGCTCTGGCGACAACAAAAGCAGCATACAAAGCTGCACTAACTCAGTTGTGGTCAGATCTGAAGACTGATACGGGTGCCACGCGGCTGTTTAATTTCACTGTAGGTACTTATAACGATTCAACAATGCAGATTAATAGTTGGGCAATTCAGGATGCTCAGAGAGAGTTTAGCGCTGAAAACAATGATGTTTATACTGCATCGGAATTGCTTCCGAGACTGAAGACTCAAGGCATGGGAGTTGATACGGTTCACCTTAATCAGAGAGGATATAATATCCTGGGCGAGGATGGAGCGCGTACAGTTGATGACATTATTAATGGAAACAAAGCGAATGACGGTTTGCCACTTATAGATCGTCAAGGTTCGCTAAGCATGCCATACCAACAGGACTGGATGCTTCATGGAGCGTGGATAACAAAGGCTAATGGCTCGTGGAATTTTAGAGCAGATCAATCAAGGGCTGTTTCTCTGATATCTGCTATTCAAGATAATGCTACAGACTATTTGCTGGTAAAAATACCTACCGACCTGAGTTATCTTCTTTCTGCTGAAGGGACTAATTTTTATGCCTCTGGATACCCAGACTTGCGTGTTCGTTTTGATAAATCCATGTATATGGATCGCGATGAGGGTGGATATACACTGGCGAAAATGTATTTCATTGCCGATGTCCAGGTGCAAGTAAACCTGGCCAGCAAATCATTCAATACTACCGGACGAACTAATCTTGATCTATCCGGTGTGATGACCGGTGTTTTTGGAACTGGTGTGTTTACGTTGACCCACCCTTCCTGCTCAACGATACCGGTTTGTCAGTCAATGACAACTGGTCCAAGTTTTCTCTCGGTGCGACAATCTTCAAATCAGACAGGAACAATTGTCGATTGTGTAGATGCAAGTTCTGCACCAAAAAATATTTACTTCATGATGGACATGAAAGGGATGGTAGTTCCACCAAGGGCATTACCAAATGGCATAGAAGTGTTCTTTACTGTAATTGGAGCAAAGAAAACAGGACTTTAATTCCGTAAGGTAACAAATAAATCTTGAATCAATGTAACGCTGAATGTTGATTCACTGGTTATTGCCGAACAGAATTGATAACATCATGCTCATTGGTAACCTTAGATGAGCATGATGTATGTCAAAACAAGAAAAGATAAAAGCTTTCGATTTCATCAGAGCTATTTCAGTATTAATGATTATAATGTTTCATTTCATATCCATGATCGTAAGGAATGGCGGGGGAAGTTGGAGTGAATATAAGTTAATATCGCCAATGGGTTCCATTGGAGTATCTTTTTTCATCATTATTTCTGGTGCAGGGCTGTACATTAGTTCACAAAACTGGAAGGGTCTATCGAATTTCTATGCGAAAAGATTCAAGGCGATCTTCCCTACTTTCTGGTTCGTTTACTTCATAATGTCATGCATATTGTTTATTTGTGCAGGAAGAGTATATATAGGCTCTGATGTTTACAGGTGGGCGATAACAATAACAGGATTTGATGGGTACTTGTCTTGGTATATTCCTACGTATTATGTTGTCGGAGAGTGGTTCATCGGCTTTATACTTTTAATATACTTGGTATTCCCTATAATCAGAATGTCATTGAATGCGAACAAGGCAGCGACATTTATAGCATCAATCGCAGTTGCCATCGCAGCATTCACATATAACAAGGAGTTGTCTGGGTTTTCGCCTATATTTAATGCGAATGCTGTCTGGAATCCGTTAGTACGGCTGCCAGAGTTTATTTATGGCGCTATCATAGCAGATATGATGATAAATAGGTCAAGATGGATGATTTACATGGTGGCTGTATCATTAATATATCTAATAATCTCTGTGACTACATTTGACAATCTGGATAAAGGTTTTTATAGCGTACCTTCATTATGTGCCATGTTTACAATTATTGCTTTTCTTTACTCTAAACTCAAAGTCCGTGATTCTATCTACGATGTCATTGCATTCTTCTCAACATCATCATTCATTGCATTTTTGATACATCATAAAATAATTGGAATATATTCATTGCACGTGCATGTGGACTATAAAAACCACGTCGCTGTTTATTTATACATGTGCTCTGTGCTATTAACGGTTTTTGCGTTGTCTTACTTTATATCTAAACCATTGAAGTACGTAAATGCATGCTTTAGATAAGCATCGAATTCTAAGCAATTTGTCCTGCGTAGATAATAAAAGCCCACTCAGGTGGGCGCTTTCTTTGGGCTGACGCTCTCATGCTTACCCACCACCCATCCGACCACTACCCATATTGATCGACATCAGGTTCGATGACAAGAAACTAAATTAACCCCACGCACAACTACATAGCCATCTTGGGACGGATTTCTTTCTGCTACCACTTGATCGACTCTGAAAAATGATAATACTGTATGTACATACAGTTAATTTGTGAGGTGCATCGTGGGGTTTCCATCGCCAGCCACAGACTACATCGAGCCGCGGATATCACTTGACGAGGTGTGCTGCACGCACAAAGCGTCTACATACCTGTTCCGGGCAGACTTCACGTCATGGCGAGAAGGTATCAAGAAAGAAGCGCTAATAGTCGTCGACTTCTCGCTTAAACCGGTTGACGGGTCAATCGTCGTTTGCGTGATTGAAAGTGAATTCCGCACGAAGCGGTTCCGCACTTACCCACGGTCGCATCTTGAAGACCTCGACAAGCCGGAACGGAAGGTGCAGCTTCCCGGACCAGATGATACCGGGCTGGAGATTTGCATTCGTGGCGTGGTGACGCATGTTCTGAACGATGCGAGGACGGGTGAGTTTGATGACTGCCCGGTGATGTGATGGTTTTGGGGAAATTGCATAGCTATGCCTTACGACATGGCTGTGCATTCTCTGTGTCACATATGTGTCATGCATGGATGCAGCATAACGAATAGAGAAAGCATGTAGCGACACGCAATGACACAAACCCGGCGCGAGCGCGGAAAAACCTATGTTATTACAGTGTGTTAAATGGTGGTCTACTTTCTTCTAAGCCGTAGGTCACAGGTTCGAATCCTGTAGGGCGTACCATTTAAATCAGTCAGTTACACAAAACACCTCATTTGCTTACACCAATAATTTTTCCCATGTAACGGCTGATGTAAGTGATTTACATCAACGCTCATCAACACTCCATTTCATTTATCGATAGCAAGAGTCGCGCTGGCTCAAACCACCAGAGTGAGCCGAGCTCAGTCAAATTAGATGAGTGAGCGGATGTTTATTTACTGCTTTCAGTGTATTAGCTCAGACTTGACAGGTTTCTGGTGCTGTACACAATAAAACCAGACAGTCAGCTCTGAGCAAGGAACGGACGTGAATGGCCTGAGGGAACCCTAATTTAGGTCACGAATTTGAAAAAGGTAATGATTAAAGTTTTCTCAAAAGTTTGGCTGGGTTGCCAGCATACACTCCTTTTATCAGCACAGGCTTTGTAACCACGCTGCCTGCACCAATCACAGAACCACTGCATATTTCGGTTGTTAAAATTGTTGCTCCACTGCCCACCGATACAGCGTTAGCTAATACAATAGTTATCCAGTTTTCTGCAGAGGCATCTGGTTTTCCGCTTTTGAAAAGATCGTTAGCAAAGGTTACTCCGTGACCAATAAAGCAGTCCTCGCCTAAAGTAACGTTCTCACAGATAAAAGTATGGGATTGCACTTTAGTTCTGTCGCCTATGACACATCCCTTCTGTATCTCAACAAATGGTCCGACAAAAACATCATTACCTAGCCAGCATTCATAAAGATTCACAGGCATAACTATTTTAACATTTTTACCTTGTTCTACATCACGAATACCACTTTCAAATACCTTCATATCAGCTCTACCCTTAACAAGATAATACGGATCAGAATAGCCTAAAAAGCTTGAGTAGTTTTGGCTTTACAAAGTGGGTAAAGTAACTTATCCCCATCGAATTGTTCGCTGTGATGATTATCATGTCCGCTCCTGGCACGAAGTTGGTTGACAGCACGATTATGAAGTCCGCTGCGAGCGAAGAGAAGACATCCTTACTTTTATTTCCTTATCAACAAATAGTGTGTCAAATTTGACATTAAATATAGAATCTCATTTATATTAAGTGATACTGTATACCCTTACATTATTAATGCTTTGAATAAAATATTCAACTCAGATCATTCAAGAGGTATTTATGGGTAAGAACAGCCAACACAGACGCGTGAACAAGATAAAGCAGAAGAACGATAAAAAAAGAGAGCTGACTGCAAAGAGAAATAAAATGATGTATGGAAAGCCTGATATATTTTTTGATGAATCAGGGAATACTGGCGGAAATTTACTTGATTTAACGCAACCTTTTTTCACCTTAAGTTCAAGTAGTATTAATAAACAAGATGCGCTCAAAGCATTAGAACTTACCGGAAGCAAGTCTCCAACGGAGGCTCATTTTAAAACTCTTAGGCGTAGAAAATCAGGTCAGGATGGAATCATTAGGCTTCTTGAAAGTAAATACGTCAATGAAGAAAATGTTAAAATCTTTTTGATTGATAAAAAATATATGTTAATAACAAAGATTGTTGATATTTTAGTCGAAACATGGTGCTTCAATAGGGGGTTGGATCTTTATAAAAATGGACAGAACCTTGCTCTGTCTAATGTTTACTATTTCTGCCTCCCAGCTTTCTGTGGAGAGGAAAAAACAGATCTAATGTATCAGAGATTTATGAATATGATTAGAAGTCAAACCCCTGAATCTATCAATGAGTTTTACGCATCAGTTGATGAACTAAAAGCATGCTCAAGTGACAGAGAATTTATAGATACAATAAATAGAATTAGCATTACAAAGAACGAAATTGATGACATATTAGAAGGTATTGAAAAAAGCTCATTAGACCCTTCCATTCCCAGTCTCTTCAAACATTGTGTAGAGTGGGGTAAATTATACCCCAACGGTTTTCATATCAAGCATGACGATTCCAAAGCGATTACAGAGAAACAAGATATTTTTAATAAATTTATGGACATGTCAAAAATTACGGAGGTGTATGGTTATGACAGAAGGACCTTTGAGTTGCCAATTAAAGCTCGCACTTTAACATTCCATTCATCTCAAGAGTACCCTCAATTACAAATTGTAGATATAGTAGCTAGTGCAGCAGCTTATTATGTTAATTGTTTAAAACGAAATGAATTAGAAGATTACCTCTTTAATGAGCTTCAAAGAATTAAAATAGATAACTATTTTAAAAATATGGTTATATGGCCTACAACCTATGTTACGCCTCAAGAACTAGGAACAGTTTATACAGGCGGACTCAATCCAGCGGATGGAGTTGCAGAATATCTTTCTCAATATCAATAACTGACTTTCTGCGTAATATGGGCCGCATTAGCGGTCTTTTTCTGACCGCATTTTTATTACCTAGTACAGTGATTAACTGTATCACAATGGACCAACATCCGCTTCTGGCACGGAGCGGACTACATTCCAGAGGTCTCGATAGGGAGGGATTCAAATCCCAATTCTTCATTTATTAGTTCAACATTAGCTCTGGATGTTATTTTTTTCTATTAGAGTAAATGCTACATTAATAGCTGTTGCCGGACTTTGAGCCTATTCCGTTAGGTAATAGATGCTGGTTCCAATTGGTGTTCTGGCTGCGAGCAGCTCAACCGGATTACATGGATCGGAGCATTAAAACTTACTGTTTTAAGCCCCGATCTTATCAACTATTGAAATAGACCCTTAGTATTCTTCGTGAAAATTGACCTCTTCAAAATTTATTTCAAATAAGTCATCACTTTCTTTCCCTTTATAAAAGGTGATTTCTTTACTATAAAAACCACTTTTTACCATTCTACTTCTTGCTTCTTTTATACTCTCATCACTAACGCGACACCCAAAATAAATGGCTTTGATAGCATCTCTGCTCAGCCTTTTAAAAAGAATGACATCACATATATTTCCACGACCTTGATGGATGGCCAGATACCACTTTAAAAGATCCCTATCCTCAGGGGATGTGTATTCAACTTTGTATAAGTCCTCATGAACGTGCCTAACAGACAATCTAGTCTCCTGAATATCTTCTGTTTTTTTTAGCAGCCTCACCAGTCCAACATCAGCTTCATCGAGGGTAAGCAGATACCTATATTCTTGCTCATACTCCCAAGGAATTCCTTTTACCGTGGCAAAATGCGTGTAAAAATTATCTTCAAAATATTCATAAATCGCTGTATCTGGAATGTCCTGCCCAGGCCTAACATTAGTGTATTCAACCTTTATTGGGTGTTGCTTCGATACACCACATTGCCGATGAGTTAAATGGTGATAGTTAAATATTGGATGTTCGTTGGAAACTTCGATGACTACACCTGAGTGGTCTTTTGCATAATGAGACCACATCAGTAAATTTTTATGGTTTTCTGTTAGAGATATTATCCCAAATCTTTCAAGACCATAACGGATGTCATTTTCATAAAAATAACGTAATTTATCATCATCAGGTTCGTCATCATCCTCTCTGCTCGCATTGAAAAAGAAGTCAGATTTTTTATTTATTGCTAATTGAGTAGGCTTAGAGTCAAACGGATCGTTTAGAGCTGATGGAGGAGTGAGCCTTAGTAAAGGATCATCAAAAAATGATGCCCTGAACGGCATGTATTTATAAAGAGCTTTCATAATGAAACCTATCTTATTTAAGACCCTATCCCAATAGGATTTTATTCCAGACAATGACACCGCAGGAAAAATACAGCATCGTTTCATCATTTTCTACCTTCTTTTCCCAGCGTGTCAGCATTCTGTGTGAAACAACGGGGAGCAGGTCACAGCTTCCCAACCCGTTATTTCAGCGTGCCGAACTGTTTGTTCTTGAGTGCATATAGTCGGTCGAACTCAGCATAGGGCTCTCCCGTTTCAGCGGCGTGCCGGGTTTTAGCGTCCAGAAGGTCGGGCAAAGGGATCCCATGACTCAGTGAGTGGTAAAGATCATAACCACTGACACAGATAACCCGCTTCCCTTTACCAAAAGCCGTCAGACCTTCAGGCGTAAACCCCATCCAACTGATAAAAACGCCGCGTGTCCAGGTTGCCTTGGTAGTGAGCTTTCCTTCAAATACATGGAGATCGGCAGCCGACGTTCTTTTCTGATGCCACTTTGCCTCCATCAGGTAAAACTCATCATTCAGTCGGAAACTTCCGTCAATCTGTTCGCCTGTATTTCGGAAAGACGAACGGGGAGCAAGCTTAAAGATACTGAACAGTTCAGCAAGCCAAGCTTCAAACCGAAAACCACGTGGATGTGGCGGCAGAGATTTCATCTCGTTCATTTCAGCGATAAGTAAAGGCCAGTCAACACCATGCCATGCCTGGACAGGCTTTACGCCTTTGGCTTCATCGGTGTCAGCGTTTTCTAAGCGGGAAATAAGTGCAAGATAGTCATTACGGCTTTGTTCAGCCTGTTCAGGCATGGATTCCGTTTTATACTGCCAGAGAGCGCCAAGAACCCGCAGAGCGGTCTCACGATCAGCCTGTTTCAGCAAGCATCTAACTCGTTTGGCTTTTGACGTCCCCTCTTCCTGATAACGTTCATCATCAATATCAATGTTCAGTTCTTCATCAAAAAAAGCAGACAAGGTGCGGTTAGAGAAATCCAGTATCCAGCCAGGATCGCTCTCAAACACGAGATTAAACAGCCTCAAATCTTGCATTTTCAGTTTCACGCCTACCTCCTTTTTTTCACAGTATAACGGGATGAAAGTGGAGGAGGAAATGGGTCAGCACCTGTACACCCGCATTAGTGTGTTCTGCTTTTGGCACAGAACTGCCTGTCAGATTAATTTCAGCCCTGTGCCATAACAGTGTCAGATCAAGTAGCGCCTAATAAACTTCAGGCAACATACCCGGATAGTGTTTCGCCACGATTTCATTCATCCTGTCAGTCAGCTCTGGCCGTTTAAACGTAAGATGAGCCGTGCCTTTCTGAAAGTATCGTATCGCAAAGTAATCATCCTCGTAGAGCTGTGACTCACGTTGCTGGTTGATGTGATCCATCAGCCGTATGGTGATATCGTTACGATTATCGGGAATGGGTTTGCTGTCGAGTAGATGAAGCATCCGCTCCAGGTCAGCAAGCTGATCCCGTCGATAACCCCAGGTAAGGCTATACCCCCAGCGGTTGTGACTCACCAGACTGTTAATGATGATCTTCTTGCCGAATTTGCAAGGAGAATTTGTTTTATAGTCCCATGACAACCCTTTGAAAACATTAATGACGCCTCGTTCAAATACGTCGGCCTTGTTACTGTGTAGTTGTTTAAAGGTAGTGATAATGTTTTCTTCACTGATTGCAGGAATATCATCGTTTTCCAGGCTGTTGTTCCACTGGTCACGCGCCTGAGCATCCATCAGGCTCAGCATTCCGGATTTCTTCATCAGATCACGCCAGATACTGCGGTCTAGATTGCAGGTAATGACCTTCATGGCGATTTCTTCTTTTTCCATCAGCCAGCAACCGCAGCGGAAATCCTGCTTCATGGCCCAGTCCAGAGCTGTTTTACCTCCGATGCTGCTGGTGAGTGCAGAAATCTCGGCAAGCTGGTGAATCATCGCCCTGATTCGCTCCAGCGCGACGTTACGTCCGGTGACAACGCGTTCAATATTGGTTGAGCTAATCAGCTCAGTATGGTCTGTAAGAACTTCAGGATTTTGGCTGGTTTGTAATTCCATCATTGGGTATGTCCTTTATATAAAGCAAAGCGCCATCCTTCACCGGATGGCGCTTATGCAGGAGTTGCGAGGTTGAGATAAATTGAGGCGAGTATCGCGGAGCTTGCAGCCACTACTGATGTCGTATATTGCGGACATTGCTTAGTGCTTGCTCAATGCTGGGTGGTTGATTCAGACAGAAGGGATTACCAGTCGAAAGTTTCAACGCCGGGAAGCAGTTCGCCAAAAGCATCAAAGTGGACAGTGGTGATACCATAGCGACGCGTCAGTGTGACAATGAGCCGCCGACAGGCTCGGGACAGCCCCTCCCGCTTAAGTCGCAATACCGGAAATGTCCATGCATCCAGACGGATCAGATAACCAGAGCCGGTGTAATGGACCCACTCAGCATCACCGTAATCCTGATACTGCTGAGAGAGTGCGTGTAATAGTGAGTTATCTTCCTCTGTGATATGCGCCGTGCTGCACTGAATACCGTTAAATCGTGTAACGGCAGGCAGAGGATCGTTAACGATAATCTCACCAGGTTCATCGGCGACAGTCAGCGTATAGCCGTTGTCATTGATGATATTGAGCAGCTCAGCCAGCTCAATACCATCAACTTCAACAGCAATTTTTCCCATATTCAGCGCCAGCACGCTGATGCTGTCGGCTTCAACATTCATCGATATTTTCATTGGTGTAACTCCATTAGTGCTTCTCTCCCTGACGGCATTTGCCGGTGGTAACGGTGGTGACCGTTTTGTAACTGTGGCGCGTCAATAGTCCTGTAGCCTTACGGGCGCGAAGAATGTCGATACTGCTGATAAACGGCGACTGCTCCATGACAGTGAATCCACTGCGGTCAGTGCGTATCAGTTCATATTCTTCAACCAGGAAATTGACGGCATCACACAGGGTAATACCGGCTTCGATATGGTCTAGGATCACGCTCTCATCGCTCAGGGGCGTATCGTTAAGTGTCAGGCCATAGTGCTGCTCCAGCAGATGGGCCAGCAGTAGTTGCCAGATTTCAACGGGTGACGGACTGGATTTATTCGCCCTAATCGGGTGTGATATTGAGGTTTGCATAATGTGTTCTCTGTGATGTGTGGCGGGGTATAAACGGAGGTTTACAGTGACGCAGATTGCTCAGGGTAAATGGCGACATAGACATAGCCGCAGGAGCCCAGCGTGTCGGCCTCGCAGGTCAGGCCATTGTGGTTCAGCGTAACGCAGTGTTGATGCCGTGGGTTGAGTTCGCCGGAAGCCAGCATCAGCTCAAGTTGTTTGAGTATCAGTGGAAACGCCTGGTCAAGCTGACGGGCTTCAGCGTCACTGAACTGACCGGCAATATCTGCGCGGTCGGCCAGGTAGTGCAACCTGTTGCCTTCCTGCACCAGGCGTGCACCAAACTGTGGAGTGACATTGCGCTTTAGCCCCCATTCGGGGACGGGCATATCGGTCGTGATTTTGGGGGCTGACATTTAATCAATCCTTAAAAGTTACGATGTGAAATTAATTGAGTGTGACGCTACGTAATACGACATACGGGCCGTTGCGGTCCTGTCGGCGTTCTGCAAAGACGGCCAGTACACCGCCGATATCCTGAACCTCCCGACCGGCGTAATGGCAGATGCTGCCGCTCCATTGATATTTTCCGCGACAGTAGCGAAACAACCGGGAACCAGGATGCTGTCGGTAAATTGCCATCGCCTGCCGTTTACTTATGATTTTCATGGAAAAGGTTTCCTTATAACCAGCCACGTTCAGCGAAGGACACTACCTCCATCCCACCAACGATCAGATGATCCAGCAGACGGATATCAACGAGCGTCAGTGCCTCTTTCAGTCGCTGTGTGATACGGCGGTCGATATCGCTGGGTTCGGCATAGCCGGAGGGATGATTGTGCGCCAGTATGGCGGCAGCGGCGTTGTGTCTGAGACCGGATTTCACCACTTCACGGGGATGTACCTGGGTACTGTTGATGGTGCCTTTAAACAGTGTTTCGTGAGCAACCAGGCGGTTCTGGTTGTCCATCCAGAGCACTGTAAACTCTTCACGTTCAAGTAACGTCATCTGCAGACGCAGCCAGTCACGCACAGTGCTGGTGGACGTAAAGGATGCTCCGGGTTCGCGCAATTGTTGCTCCAGAATATTTATGGCCCTGCGAATAGTACGTTGCGCACAGGGTGGCAATATTGCTGGATGCTGAGATACGGCTTCATGGTGGGGAAATAAATCAGGCTGCACAGTTGCTGGTGATAATTTGGCATGCATGGCTGGATCTCTTTTAATCAATAATGTGCATAATGGCGCGGCATTCAGCATGGCTGAGCGCATAGTCCCGCAAGCGATAATAATGCTCAGTCATCGCGTCAGACTCAGTACGGCAGGCGTGGTGGCTGTAGACCAGCAAACAAACCGCAATACCGGCAGCTACACTACTGAGTTCAGTACCATTACCGTTCATGCTGTTAAACAGTGTCCATTTCTCCTCGCCGTCGATTTCCGGAGCCATAAAGGCACCACCATTGTTGAGCGAGTAAAAGTTCCAGATACCGCCGATATAATCGGCACACAGGCGGTCCATCCAGGCAAAGATCCGGGGTTCAAGGGTTATCCACTGTGGGATACTGCCAAAGTACTGAGGCCAGAAACCCACACGCTGTTCATCGGCTATGGACGTTGCGGTAATACGGTTTGGCTCTGCAACCGGAGCGGTTTCAGCAGGAGTGAACAGTGGTATCAGGTTGTCGGTCATGGTCATTATCCTTTTGATTACAGATATAAAAAAGGCCACGCTTCCCGTAGGAAACATGGCCTGTTCAGTGGTGAGGTGCTGAACGTGAATCACCGGACGAGAATGAGCCGGTGATGACGTATTACCAGTTGTAGGTGAACTCGCCCTTACTGGTCTGTACGGTAAACTCAAGCGGTTTGCACTTCGTGAATCCGTCATTGCTGGGGGTCGTAAACGTCAGCGTCTGGCTGTACCCCAGGCGTTTATTGACGTTTTGTCCCCGCCCCGGATAAGAAATCAGGCAGTTACCCCGGTTCAGGGTGAAGGACTGAATAACGATATCATTATCAAGGCTGGTAATAGTCAGCTGCCAGACGGGCATATCGGGATTATTCATCAGATAAGCAGGCTGCGAATCTACCTGCACGACATCATCGTCATTACCGGCAAAAGCACTGACGCTGGCGGTCAACAAGGCCGCGCTAAGCAAGGCGTGAAACAGACAGCGGGCAGATGAAGCAAGGCTGCGACGCAAAGCGGTGTTCGGGGTCATTTTGATTTCCTTCATGAACAGATCCCTCCATCAGCGACTGACTGAAGGGGGGAATAATGTGGGTGTGTGGTATCAGGTGTTACTGGTGGAGTCCTGGGCTGGCTGTTCCTGCGAAGACACTGGCGGCGCAGCCTGTAACGGCGCTGATGGTGCAGCAGCACGTGCGCTGTGGATAATCTGGTGTTTCGCCTGTGCCTGCTGCATGTCATTGATGCAGTAGGTGATGTAAAAGACGTTGAACAGCACGGTGTAGAAGGCGTTCATTTTCAGGTCAAACTGGAAGGTGTTCAGCGCGTAATGGCGTAGCGCGGTACGGGCCCGGAAGGACCAGACAATCATCATTACCCCGGAGGCCACTGACAGCAGACCACCAAGCATCAGTAATACATTGCTGAATGCGGCATCGTCATAGACATCAGGTGATACCACGGACGATATCTGGTGGCTGAGCCCGAAGCAGACGGCCAGGGCAATAATGAAGGTCTTGCTACTGAACGGATAACCCGTGGTCTCGCTGATAATGTCCTGCTTTTTATACAGCCACATCAGCGGCCAGACTCCGCCAGTCACCAGACTGAGCAGAGCAAAGTGCAGCGTGGAGGTGTTGAGCTTTTTGCTGAGTGCAGAAATATCGTTCATGTGTATTTTCCTTAATGATGACGTTTGCGGATGGTAGGTGTGAGCCCCGTGGGACCGCATTCAGTGATGACAATCCACAGGCGTGACGGAATCCACGTGACCATCGTGTTGATTTTGAATGAATAAATCAGATGCTTATAACAGCCCTGTGGAGTTTATAACCACAGCCAGTGAAGGGATAATGAAGAAATTCGATCTGGTCGATCGATTAAATCGATCATGTTGATGCAAAAAATCTTATCGATATGAACGGATTTACATGCCGTAGTTGTTTTATCGTCGGTGTTATTTGCCGAAAAATTCGAGCATATTCTCTGCCATCACCCACAACGCGCGGTTAAGTTTCACATCTCCGTCAATCCCTTTTACGGCGCGGGTATGGCTTCGCCTGCCTTTCGCATTCCTGCCAGCAAGCCCTCCTTTGATTAAATTCTCCTGAATACGCTGATAAACCGTCCATAAATCATCGCTGTAGTCCTCATAGCGGCGTGGGGTCAGCAGCTGCGATACCGAGACTGGTTGATGTTCTTCGCCAAAGCGATAACGAAGCGCAGCATTCGCGATTGCCTGACGGGCTGGAACGGGAAGCGCCAGGGACTCCATCGCATCCCGCTTTTCTTCCACACGGTCAAAAATCCCCAACACCTCATAAGCACCTTCAATAACGTTTTCCACCACATTCCCCCGGTGTGGCACTTTCACTTCGCCAAACGACTGACCGCAAATCAAACCATTCTGGCAAACCGATCTAAAGAGCCCTGGCAACATCTGATACGAGCTGGAGCCGTCATGGCTGTTGAGCAGAATGATTTCCGGCACCTGTTTACCGGTGATTTGCCCGGCGCGACGAAGACGCAGCATATGCTTTGTGTGTTCGCGCTTGCTCTGGTCACGTACACGGGTCTGACAGGCGAAGAAAGGCTGGAACCCTTCGCGCTGAAGATTATCGAGCAGGGTAATAGTCGGGATGCAGGTGTAGCGGTCTGAACGAGATTCATGTTTATCTTCGCTGAAAACGCTGGGCACATAATGGGCCAGCTCTTCACGGGTTAATGGACGATCACGGCGAACAATATTCGCTGAACCAAAACGGGAAGCTAATCGCATGGGAGTTCCTTAATCGTTGGTTATAAAGCAAAACAGGCCGCGCTCCCGAAGGAGCACAGCCTGTCTGTTATTAATGAATGGGGTTAACTGCTGGTGTTTACGTTACTTTGGGGATACCGTCACTTTCGATAAATTTATTCAGCCACAAACCCGCATCGGATTCGAAGTTCCACGCTCGCCAGACCATCAAGCCATCCCGACGAACCACAAGACGAAAATGTGTCCCCTGATCGTCTTCAATGGCGACATTGTGATAAGCAGCTGCGACAGCTTCGGCCTGTTTTCGGGTAAAAGGACCTGGCGGCAATAAAATGTTTGGTGGTTTATTCATAAACTAATATCCCATAACAAAATAATGATTTCTTATTCATCATGGTTATGTAGATGTGAAGATAAATGTATATTAAAAATATCAGTTTTCAGGCTTCATTGATAAACCTAACTTTCAGTGTCTTTATTCTATGGTGATATTCAATCAACCTAACTGTCATAAGGTTTTTAATGTTTAATACGACCAGGTACATTGTCGGTTATAGTATTATTATAGTGCAACCATTCTTATTAAGAAGCTGTTATTTATAAGTTGATCAAAATGATCATACTGGAAATATATCATGCATGAGCTATTTATTTCATATAAAACCATAATCCATGAACTACATAACAATTGATTTTCTGTAATAACCATTAATCTGGTTATACACAAACGATAATCACGTAGAATATATAGAAAGCACCTCTACTTATGATTAAATTAATTCTTAATATATATATTATGTAATCCTAACTATCAAATTGACTTTTTAATAATCAGAGAGATATCTATATGAAAATTAAAGATCCTAAGAATATCATCAACACACGTTATGGAGAAGGTAGTCTTCACCAGCAGAACAGAATCAAACAAACAATACTGAAAGCACTTGGTAATCACTCAAGGATTAGCCTGATAAGACTGGATCTCCATTTCCCTGATGATGACATTCACTTCCTGATGGATTATGAAGTAATATCTCGTTTCTTTAAAGACGTAAAAGAACAAATACCTGCATACCTAAGAAAGAAACTTAAACAGATGGAATTAAATAAACCGGATAAGGCTGTACGGGTACATGATACTAAAGTGAGCTACTTCTGGGTAAGGGAATACGGTAAAGAGACATATTACATTGGACAGAAGGTACATTACCATATTGTATTATTGCTTAACTACAGTGCCTTTAATTCCATTAAGTTTACCAAAGGTGAAGTTGATTCGTTGTATACCGTGATTTCTGACTGTTGGTTGAAAGCTACAGAGGTGTTTAATGAAAAGTACAGAAAGCTTGTTCATGTTCCAGAGAATCCTGTTTATAGCTTTACCAGGAAGGATCTTGAGGAAAAAGGTATAGATGGTATTTATGACCCCTTGAAGGACAGACTGGACTATTTCATTAAATTCAAGAGCAAAGACTTTCATAATAACAGGCGTAGTTTTGGTTGTAGTCAGGGTTAGAATTATTTGCGGATACCGCTGTTTGCTAGTGAGGTATAAATCTGTATTTGAATATCTCAATATAAAGCGCAGGAGAGGCATTTAAATTCTATTGGATAAATGCCATCACCTTTATTGTTTAAATGGCTTAGAAAGCGTTACAGGACGTTTTAGAGGGTATATGGAATGATGATTCAGTGGTTAATAGTTTATTTTCAACGTTTAACCATAATTGGCAAGTTAGAAAGTATATTATGTAGATGACGTAACTTTCTTAAATAAGCAATTGAATGTTGAAAGTACCATATGAATATTTGATGGAGAGTTTATTATGACAACTTATTCTGTGATGACTGCATTCGGTGAAGGTGATGAATACCGACAGAACAGAATCAAAGAAGTGACTGAAGTGACTGAAGTGACTGAAGTGGTTTTAACAGAAAATAACACAGTGACGTCGGCTTGGCTTAAATAAATTTTTGTTAAAGTTAAAAAATAATAACTCATGGGATTACCAGAGGCATAGTTTTATCAGTAGACAGAATTGGTAATTTTTATTTTAATACCAATTAGAGGAGGTGAGATGAACAATAGGATAAAGAGTGTTAACCATTTAGATAAGTCTGAAGACCAAGAAAGTGAAGATGCCATTACTCAAGTTAATGTAGTGAGGGAAATATTTATTTTTTTTCGTTGACTTGTTTTTAATTACTTTGGCCTGAATGCCTTAAATATATTTTGGCGCGTGCGATAAATAATCGTAACGTATAAATTGTTTATCTATCCATTTGACATAACTCAGATTTAGATTTGCGTCATTAATTATGTGGATACGGATCCCATCAGTTTTCAACTATCGGATATTAGTTGTTATGACGCTATAATCTAAAGTAATATTTTCTGAGCCTGCTTGACGATATATAAAACCCATCAATTCTGTGATTGATTAATGGCATTATGGTAATGTATTATACCACCTTTGAATGTAAAAGGTGGTGGTTATGTGTGACGACTATTATAGCCGTGAAGAAATAATGAAATGCATAGAGGAAGGTGGCAAAGGTACTAAAGAATTATCTGCTCAACTTTATGATGCAGATCTTGAACAACATAAAAAGAATGAAGCAGCACGGCAACAAAAGTTAGTTATATCACCTCAATTTCCAGTTAATCACAATTGGAGCACACCGCAACTAATTTCCGTGCATAACAATCAAGTTATTGGCGGTATTCAAAATATACAAAATGAGTCTTTAGCAACAGAATTTAGTAGGGGAAATGATTACCCTTACAAATTATTTCCACCTGTAGTTGAAGACGCGATCCTATTCTTACATAAAAAATACAATCTTCCTCCTGAGATTTCTGGCAATATGATTCTCAGTGCTGCATCCATTGCATGTCAACCATTATTTGAGGTGGCAGTAAATGCAGATGATAATCCGGAGACATGTTCTCTTTATCTCATGACCATTGTTCGTAGTGGCGGCGGGAAAAGTCTTGCGTTTGAAAAAATAATGAAACCTTTTTTGGATAAGTATTCCACATCTAATGCAATATATAACGAAGAGGTCGAAAAATATACTGCAAGAAAAGATTTATGGTCAGAGACTACAAAAGAAATAAATAAAGAATATCGAAAGCTAAAACGAAGCGATCCTAAGAGGAAAGAGCTTGAAGATGAGCGTATACAACATCAAAAAGAAGAGCCTTTGCCGCCGAAGCATCTGTTTAACGTATATGCTGATATCACTCCAGCAGGTTTGAAAGATGGTCTTTCAGTGTCAGTTCACGCTGCAATTTTAACTGATGAAGGTGATGTGTTTTTAGATGGGTATGCAAAAAATAGTGTTGGTATATATAACCTTCTCTGGGATGGTGCAGAGCTACCTCATAAACGAAGTAATAGCAAACACATTGCTATTACAGCGCCTCTAACTATCAGTATATCAGTTCAAAACCCAATATTTGAAGATTACCTTGAAAAAAACAAACGCAAGGCTACTGGAAGCGGTTATTTACCTCGCTTTTTATTCGTATACAATGAACGGAATGATGAAGGGATATCCGAAAACAGTGACGTTGCAGATGATGGTAGCATGGCTTCTTTGCTTGAAGCTTTATCTTTATTAGTAAATCGACAGAATGAAAAATACAATGATCTTTATGAGAATAACTCTGTTGATGATAACGATTCAAATATGAATTTAAAACGAGAATTAATATTATTCCCTCCTAATCAAACTGGCAATGATTTTTTACGTAAAAAAATCAATGAATTTAATCAAAAAACAAGACCTGGTGGTGAATGGGAGCATATACATTCATCAGTGTTAAAGGCAAGGGAACAAATAATCCGTCTCAGCGGGATTTTACACTGCTTATTTCTCGCATCGAAAAATGAGATTGCGAACACAAAATCTTCAATAGATATCAGTAGTATCGAGTCAGTGTCTAAAATTATTGAGTGGTATTTAGATGAAGCTGCAAGATTATTACGTAAAAATCAAAAATCTAAACCAACCCCTGAAGATGATGCATTGAGAACACTTGAAACCATGTTGGAAAAATATCAAATATTTAACAACTTTTTCCCTAGAAAATACCTTCTGCAAAATGGTGCGAATCAGCGATTACGAAATGCAGCCACACTAGACACTGCATTAGATATTCTTAAAGCAAAAAGACTCATTGAAGAAAAAATTATCCCACACCCTTCGAATAATAGAAAAGGTCACTATTACTATCTTACCGACTCTGTATACGCTATCTGGCAGTTCTGTGGTGGACATATTCCATGTGTAATAAATAAATGCCGCGAGATAATACTTCATGGTAGGAGTTCAATGTAACAGCGTCCAGCATGGTAACTCAACTGGCATTGACAGCTGAGATGATGGGACCGGCACACGCGCTCGTCGTGGCTAACATGCACTCTTTCACGATACAGCTATGACATATGTGGCGATAACCGAAACAGCCTGCACTCACAGTGTCTGCTCAGTGATGCATCTGGACAGATACGCATCAGTAATCGACGCTGTGCTTCATAGCGACAGGTCGATAGGAATGCAGGCACGATGTTGCGGAAGACCGATTACATCACACCAATACCATAGCTTCCTACCTCTGGTCTGTCGTCAGAACCTTCGACTCAGAGCCACCTGAAGCACCTCATTATCCAGCAAAGCTCTTCGGCGAGCAGCCAGCCTCTTGAGCTAAAACAATTTGTCTCTTTCAATGCTAGTGCTAACCAGTGCTAATTAGCACTGGTTAGCACAATGTATTTATTAAAACCATCGTTTAGGGAGGAACTTAGTCCATGTAATCGCTATACAAAATCGACGAATAGTTATCGCTTAATGCAACTGATAATGAGAATTGTTTTAAATATTTATTCTACTGCAGAAACGATTATATGTACGGAAGTAGAAAGTTAAGTTTTGGTCTTTTTAATCAAATGCCTATGTAAACTCTTCCGCCCTTCCAAAACCAGTTTTTCTCTTAACATAACCCAGAAGCAACAACGCGATGCCTGTCAAAAGGCAGGATTACTGCTGTCTGTTGTCCGGGTCAGGAGTTTGCATTGAAGAAAATCATCAGAAGAGTTCGTTTTACAGCCAATCGTTACCGCTGGATATGTGACCAGTGTCGGCGACGATATTGCGGCGAAAAGCCATGTCCGTTCTGTTATCAACATACAAATCATGGATAAAAGGACTGCCATGTATCAATAGCTTCTCTACCTTGGTTTGCTAAAGATATCTTTGTTCAGTGTACCCAATATTCCATTTTGCTTGAATGAATCAAGGGCGACTGATTTTTGGTTGAAAGACATATCTTTAAATACTGCCATCCACCTTCCCTGCTGCTCTTCATCCGATACCTGCTTTTCTTCTTCACCAGTAATCAACCAAGCGAGCGAGCAGCCAGTGTATGCGGAGATCTTCAAAACTTTGTCGATCCCCGGATAGGTTGGTTTCTCCATGTCCTTCGATGGCTTTATATACTTATTGATAGTGGATGTGCTGATACCACATGACTTGGCGAACGAGCTGACAGAGTCGTTACCGATGAGATGCCTTAAACGGTTACCAAAATTCTCGATGCCGATGAGCGGTTCTTTGCTGCTGCCAAAATTCGTAGCCATTGAATGCCCCTGAAATTATAGTATTTAAATTAACACAGTGAAAACCCTATGGTATTCACTCAGTGATTAAAGTAAATCTTAAAGTAACGGTTTTTAGGATGATTTACGGATGAATTGGTCATAAATATTTTTATTTAATCATTATTTGATGCTTTAATGTTAATGCGGTGATTGTAATTGACCTTTTGGTGTTCTGTGAGCGAGTGCCATGAGTGTCTTCCTTCACCACCAAAGTCGATGGATATTACGCTTGATAGGGACTAACAGGTTCTGATGCCCGGTTCCTTCGGTTATACTTTTGTTCCTATGAAATCGACGACACAACAACAATCGGCAGAACAAACCGTTACCGATCTCGCTCATCTGTCCTGGTGTGCGCTGATGGCGCTTCATCTTGCATGGCAGGATGGGCAGGCATTATCCCCACTGAGCACACATACCTTTTTGTTGCGCTGGTTAGCTGCTGCACAAAAGCAACGCCGGTTCCCTAAATCGGTTGCCGGGGATATCGACACGTTGCTGGCCTTAGGTCGTAAGAAAGGCCCCGGAGCATGCCTTCATGTGCGGTTTGGTGATTTGTTTGACACCTGTTCTCAACTTACGGCTCAACAGTCGGCTTTGCATCGCCTGACATATGCCATTGAAAAACTTAAAACGATGGGGTGGATCAATGCAGTGGTGGGGGATGAGGAATGGTGTAGTGATGCTCTGGTAGTTGAATACAAAAACATACCGGCGCTACTGGTGAAGCAGACAGATCTCCAGCATCACTTTTCGGAGAAAGGGAGATTAACGTCCACTGTCGATATGATGGCCGTTGGCGACGCTGACAACGTGACTGGTGTTTTCAGCGAATACGGGCTGGATGTATCCGTTCGACAGCATCATCCGGACTGGCATCTGCTAACGCTGCATTCTGACCAGATAAAGCAGAAACGAAACTGATATATCTCGGTAAAGCATTCACTGCGCAAATGAATATGTATGCCCTGTCGAATGCAATTTATTTGAAATCACTTTATCTAATATTAAACAACACATTCTCCCGTCCCTGATATCAGTACTCTCTGACTACTCACTCCGCGCCATTAACATTTTGTATCAATTATTCGGATTACTCCTGTTTTTGGCTGATCTATTTTTCACCCGTTACTGAATAAACCTTAACCAGAACAGGGACATTGTTCATTGCTTTCTTCCAGCAAAATCACGACGACAGATCCGGCCCACTTTATTGATGCCCTGTTTCAGGACACCTTTTTATTTGTTATGGCGGTTCGTCACGACAAGCAGCTGGTGCGCGATGAGGCTTTTTACCGCCGTGGCTGTGTACTGGTGGAGGAGCTGAAAGCACGCCTGACAGCAATGAAGGCACCAGACGACCTGATTAGCCACGTGCAGTATGCTCAGTGTGGGGTGATAGATTACACCGTCTTTGACTCGGCAACAGACAATGAAAATGCTGTGTGGTGGCGGGCTCCACTCGAAGGCGCATATCTTGGCACCCTTCGCGCCGGGGAAGTTATTCCGGACAATCTGCGCAGGTTACTGCGCGAGCCTGCCCCGGATATGCGGCTGCTTGTGCTGTATCAGCGTATTTATGCGCTGGGCTATGGTCACAATCTCCCCGGCTACGCCGATGAACGCCGCCAGGCCGTTGAGTCGCTCGACGCTCTGGTACCTGCCCCGGAATTACCGCCATCTTCCCCCGTCATTGTCGAACACCGGCCCGGTGTGCGCCGGGGGCTGCTGCGCTCCCGTCTGTTTCATGTGGCACTGCTGGGCGTGATGGTGGCGGGGCTGTACTGTGGCCTCAGTTATTCCCTGCATCATTTTCTGCTGGCCTCTCTTTCTGGCTGAGCCACGTTTTCACACAATGCCCGGCAGGCTGATGGTGTGGCGTACCGGGTTACAGAACATGACCTGATGCGCCCCGGTTTACGGCGAGGGGCGGTAGCGTGCCGCTGACTCAGGTCTTTGCTGAACACAGGGACTTTCTGCCATGACCTCACTGCCGCCCGTACTGAATACTGTCACCCTGAACCGTTATCACCTGCAGGTGAAGGGCGGTAATATCCCGCTGGATGTGGAATCCTTCAGCGCCCGTGAAGCGCTGAGCGAGTGCTACCGCTACGATATTGTGCTCACCAGTACTAACCAGGATATCGACCCTGCGCTGATGCTGATGAAGGATGTCACCTTTATCATGCAGACCCTGCCGGAAACCAGCCTTCGCATCAGCACGCAGCCGGAGGTGCAGCGTTCGGTACACGGTGTTATCACCCATTTCTCCCGCCTCTCGTCTTCCCGCGATGAAGCCACCTATTCCCTGACCTTCCGTCCGCGACTGACGCTGCTGGGCAACGCACGCCGTACCGCTATCTACCAGAACCAGTCGGTGCCGGATGTGGTGGAGCAAATACTTCGTAACAACCACAACTGGCCGGGCTGGCTGTTTGAGTTTCGTCTGAGCGGCAGCTATCCGAAGCGCGAACTGATTACCCAGTTTATGCAGACGGACCTGGAGTTCATTGAATGCCTGCTCTCGGAAGTGGGGATTGGTTATCGCTTTGCGATGGACCCGGAGATAAAGCATGAGGTGGTGACCTTCACCGATAGCGGACGTGACTGGCAGCACGGGGTGAAAATCCCGGCGGTCAATCCGTCAGGCACAAATGACAGCCGTAAAGAGTCGGTCTGGCACCTGAAGGCGTATCACCGGGTGGTGGAACGCTCCGCCTCGCACAAGGACTATAACTACCGCAGTGCCGGAGAGCCGCTGACCACTCAGGCAGATATCACCCACGACGACGATAAAACCACCTACGGCGATGACCATCAGTACGCGGAAGGGTATCTGGCATCGGGTGAGAGATATCAGGGACAAAAAACGACAGCGGAAACGGGAGAGTTTTACTCCCGCCTGCGTCATGAGCGGGCGCTGAATAACCAGCATCTGCTGAGTCTCGACAGTAATGCCACCATCATTGCCCCCGGCCAGGTACTGGAGCCCCAGGGAAGCCATGTGCCGTCGGCGTTTGCTGACGGGATGCTGATTACCTCCATCACCAGCGGTGCCTCCCGCGGTTCGCATTACCAGCTCCATGCTGAGGGCATGGCCTGGCGTGACCAGCTGAACTGGCGACCGGCGCTGAAAGCCCGTCCGCGTATTACCGTGCCGTTACCGGCCCGCATCACCAGTCTGACCGCCAGCGATACCTACAGCCATATCGACAAAACGGGCCGCTACCGGGTTCAGTTTGACTTCGACCAGGCCGACTGGAAGGCCGGTTACGAGAGCCCGTGGCTGCGTCTGGCCCGTGCCTATGCCGGGGATGATTACGGTCTTCACCTGCCGCTGCTGGCCGGAACCGAAGTGTCGGTGATGTTCGACGGCGGACACCCGGACAAACCGTTTATTGCCTTCTCCTTGCATGATTCACAACACGCTGACCCGGTTACCGCAGAGAACTACAAACGTAACATCCTGCGCACCCCGGCTGAGAACGAACTGCGTCTGCAGGATGAACGGCAGAAAGAGCATATCCACCTCTCCACGCCGCATGTGAAAAGTGAGCTGAACCTTGGCTACAACGTGCTGGATGACAACCCGAAAGAGCTGCGTGGTGAAGGGGCCGAACTGCGCACCGACGGCCACGGCGTATTACGAGCGGCGAAAGGGGTGTTCATCACGGCTGATGCCCAGCCACAGGCGCAGGGCAAACTGCTGGAGATGGAGCCTGCCATCCGTGAACTGGAAGCGGCCCGTCAGGAAGCGGCCAGTCTGCGCACCGCTGCCGAGCAGGCGAAAGCGGAACTCGCCGATGTGCAGAAACAAACCAGCCTGCTGAATGACACCCTGAAAGACCTGCAGCAGCAGGCTCTCTTACTCTCCGCCCCTTCCGGCATCGCCCAGGTCACACCGGCCAGTCTTCAGCTTGCCGCCGGTCAGAACCTGATAGCCACCACCGGACAGGATGCGGATTTCAGTATCGCCAAAGCCTTCCGTGTGGCGGTAGGCAGTACGCTGAGCCTGTTTGCCAAAATGGCAGGCATCAAACTCTATGCCGCCGCCGGAAAAGTGGATATTCAGGCACAAAGCGATGCGCTGGATTTACTCGCACAAAAAGACCTGCAGATAACCAGCCAGGACGGCAAAGTGAAGATTTCAGCCAAAACCGAACTGCTGCTGGAATGTGGCGGGGCGTGGATACAACTCAAGGACGGCAATATCATTGAGGGCGGCTCCGGCAACGTCACCATCAAATGCGGCACTCTGGAAAAACTCGGCCCGGCCTCCGTGCAGGGGGCAATTACACTGCCGAAACACTGTCCCTCAATGGTTGACGCGGCCACCCGCCAGGGCGGCGGCGGTGTGCTGTAAGGAGCATCAGCATGAATAACATTCAATATGACTACAGTTCGCAGGCTGCTGAACGCCAGGCTGACGCGCTGTATAACGCCGTGATACAGCTACAGAAGGACACCGGACACCCTCTCTATTTATTGTTCGATCCGGTGCTGCGTCTGGATGATATCAACAGCCCGCTTATCCAGACGCTGGTCAGTCGTCAGCCCGCGCCTGTGCCGCTGCCGCACCACAGTCTGAGCGAGCCGGACTCCCCCTGGCTGGTGGCGCTCGATATCAGCCAGGAAGACGACCGGACGTTGCTTCGCCAGACCACAGTAACCGCACTGGAAGAGCTGCCCCCGGACAATATTGAACAAAACCTGGGACGGTCAATCTGCGGCTGGCTCACCAGCCCGGCAGAGCGTGGAGACCTGATAAAACAACTCGGTCATACCGCCATTCAGCGGACAGGTATCAATCAGCATATCCTGATGCGCTATTACGATCCGGCAGTGCATAACCTGCTGTGGCCGTTGCTGAGTGAACTTCAGCAACGCCGGATGGGGGGATTACTCTCCGGCTGGCTGTTTCCGGATGGTGACGGTCAGGCCGTGGTACGACGCTTTCAGCCCGCCCCCATGCTGTATTCCACACATTCGCTGGGACTGGATACGGAGCAGTGTGATTTTATCCTCAACACCTGTGGTATTACCAATCTCGCACTGCGTCGTTATCGTCAGGCAAACTCAGGTGAAGCCCGGTATACAGAGCAGGCGGCTGCATCACATATTCTGCATGGGCTGGCCCGTCTGGCAGGCCACCTTGCATTACAGCACACCGCAGACAGGGAACGTTTTGCATTCCTGTTACTCCAGTGGCACCCACAGATTGACCAGCATCCTTCTGTTGTTGATCTGCTTGATAACCACACATTCAGCGATGACGTACCCTGGACTGCGCGCACCCTGAATATTTCGCCTGAAACCTGGCGACGTTACGCCACGGAACTGACAGCCTCACAGACGATGGAGAATGACACATGACCGCTGAATGCTCTGTATGCCTCAATACCGGCCCGGTACTGATGCCGGTGCGCTACGCCATCGTCCCGGACCGAATCAGCCAGACGCTTCCTGGCTGGGCAGCACCCGCCACGCCATTCCCCGCGTTAAGTGGTTACCACTATGCCCTGCGCAGCATGCGCCAGGGGTTTATCTATGTCTATTACGACACCGGCGCAAAAGATTTGCTGGACTGGGAAGTCTGGTGCGTTGATGAAAACGGTGACCTGTACAAGAAACCCGCAGTCCTCGGCGCTAAGCCGGTGTTTAATCCGCTCCCCTGTGGCCGTCCCGTTCATCAGGCAACCAATCTTGAGCATATGGCGCTCAGCGAGAATGCGCTGAAGTATGAAACCTGGGTGGCGTTCTCCCATGCGCCGTGGACAAAGCAAACCCTCGAACTTTACACCCGTGATACGGCAGCCCGTTCACAGCGAATGCAGAATATTCAGCCTCCGGAATGGAATGTGTCGGGGGGAACCTTTGACAACGGGCTGAACAGGGTCAGCGAAGAGGTGCTGAACAGCGTGCTGGATTACCGCCCCAACCTGACCGGCAGCCCGACGTATCCACTGCGTGACAGTGATAATCCCTTCTACCAGGTGAGTTATATCGAAGATGACGGGTATCACTTCTTTGACGAAAGCATCCGGCCACATACCACCTTTCATCCCTGGGTCAGAAGCCGAAGGCTGGAAGGGGCTGCATCACGTTCCGTGAAGGCGATGCAGAGCCGGAGCCTGGGACCGGGAGGTAAACCGGTTTACCCGCTGATAATGGCACTGAAAGATCCGGTGGGGATAACCCACGAACTGACCAGCTGGAGCGATGGCCTTGCGCTGGCGCACCAGTGCTATCTGGATGAACTGACGGTGGAATTTGCGACCTGGCGCAACATCAACGGGATCAGAAACCAGGTGCAGCAGGCACTGTCAGCACAACAGGCCCAACATGCCAGTGCTCATGATGAGCAGGATCTGCAGTTACTGTACCGGAGCATGGGCAGTGCCGGATATTCACGTGAGCAAATCAGTCAGTTTCATGAAGAGGGGACCCTGTGGGCCAATCAGCAGGGGGTAGCTTATGAGTGGCATAAGTATGACAAAAAGCTGAACCACGCGAAGCTGGATCAGTTTACCCGTACCTATGAGAAGCTATGCCTGGCGCTCGATACGCAGTTGACTCAGCTGGTGGAATTGCGTCTGGCATGGCTGCAGGATAAGCATTTTCTTCAGTGCCTGGACGATCACTACACGAACGTTCCGGAAGATAACCTGAACTACCGGGAGATAGTGGGCTATGCCATCTCCGCCATTAACGTCGTGCCAGCAGGGCGGCAGAAAATTCAGGCGTGGGTGAAGGAATACAGCGCGACAAACAACAGTAACCTGTTCTGGCGCAGGCAGTTTTTCAACAACCCTGATGTGATAAGCGAGACGACGCCTGTTCTGACTCAGCTAAGCCAGGACGCCAACACCGAAGATCGTCCGGCCACTGATGTTGAAAAACCGGCGATCCTGGTGGCGTTTAAAAGCTTTGTTGGCTATCTGGGTAAATACAACGATGCCTGTGATCGCGCCCTGGAAGCACTGGAAAGAGATGAGAAAAAAGCCGTCGTATCCGGCACCCGTAAACTGATGGCGAAAATGGATACCGGACTGACTACGTTCACCACCGAGGTCTTCAACAAAAGTCTGCTGGGAAATCGTCTGGACTCATTCAGCAACCTTATCTACAAAACCCTGTTTGCCCGCGATGCCGGGATCGCAATGTATGACATTGAAGAAGATATCGAGCGGCAAATGGCGACGGGGCCGAATGGTGCATGGGCCCGCCGTCGGGCAATGTGGGATAAACGAATAAAAATTCGTGATGAAACAATAACAAAATACCAGACTGAACTCAGTACGAAACAGCTGGCAGAAAGGACAAAACCGATCCTGGCTCCGCGCATTAAACTGCTGGGAACCATTCTCAGTGTCTGGGAGCTGTATAGCCAGTCCAAAGAAATCATCAAAGAAGGTGAAGGCTCGGCCAGTGACATCATGTCCGTTGGGCTATTTGCGGCCAGTTTTGGGATACAAACGGCTATACCTGCTTTAAAAATCATAGAGAAAGCATCAGAAGAAGTTAACCCACTGGTGCGTGATCGGGTTGGAAAAAAACTTACGGCGTGGGCTATACGGGCAAACGCCTACGGCAGTATTGCTGCTGGTTTGATGGTGATCAGTGATTTTGGAGCATTAGGAGAGAGCTTTACGAAGGACGGTTCTGTCCACTGGACAGGGGTAGGGCTTTCTGCTGTTAAGATAGTGTCTGACGGTGCATACACCATTCAGAGCAGCGAAGAACTATTGAAGTTACTGGGCAAGAAGACAATACAACAACTTATCGTAGATATCGCGGGAACTTCATCAGGCCCAATTCTCAGAGGCATCAGTTTTTTTGCCAGTTGGCAGGTCATGACGTTGATAATTCTCACTCAGGTAGCTATTGCCGTGTTTTCTGACGATGAGTTGCAGAACTGGTGCGAGAAATGTGTATTCGGTACAAATCCCAGCATCGGCAATACAGAGACAATACCAGCAAGTAAACGACTAGACCTAACCCTGGAGCAAGAAGACCAGCTGGTGAAAGCGCTGCATGAGACGTTAGGTCTGCCACTAACAGAGCGCGTTAAGCAGCAAGAAGAAACAGAAAAGCTTAACCAGCTAAAAGCCGAAAACCGTGTTTTTCAGCATGTACATAACTAGGGTCGGTTATTAACAATGAATGCTAATACGAAAATGTCTCCACAAGAATGGCTGGATTGGCAGTTAAGAGACTTTAACGGTTACAAAGATCTTGATGAGCTACAGTCCTGTTTACTTTCCAGTCATGCAAAAATAGAAGCGGCCAGACTGAATATACAGAAATATACATCACCCGAATTTGCGGGAATGTATAACAGAGAAGATATTCAGCGTAATGAGGATAGGATTGAATGGGCGCTTGAATTAAAAACGCTCATCGAAAAAGAAATCGCTGATTTCCCTCCATTACCAGTACTCCCTCCACCAGGACCACTTGAAAAGATATCGGGAGTGGTTGAAGAAGTGACATTGACTAAAGCGATGGCCTGCTTTGACGCTGAAGCGTATAGCACCATGAAAGATGAACTGGAGCGTAAACGCAATCGGGATAACGCAGGTGCTGCGATTGCCATGGCTGCACAAACGTTGTCTGGCACTGCGCCACATGCGCTGATTAATGATGGCAAAGCGAACAAGCTGAAATGTCTCTACATTAAAGGGAAGGTCAACGGGAAATTATTCTCAGGGTGGCTTGGGATGACGAATATCCGATCTGGGGATTTTGCAGAAATGGCCGTTGTGCCATCTGGTGACGGTTATTTAACATATGCCGTTGCTAATCCCGAGCTGAGAACTATATCACTCACGCCTAAATGTGACATGGGTTACAACACAATCAGTTTAAAGCAAGGAATGGTCATTTGGCTTTCGTTTGGGGCAGTGTTTTATGCAATCGGCCTTGCTGCTGCACCCTCAAATTGGATAATAACCACGGTCCTCTACATTGCGATGAGTTTTCTGATGTCACATTTCATCATGTGGCGCTTACGTAAGGAAAACAGATACATCATGCGACTCTACGATGAGACTTGCGATGTTTTTATGATTCCTGAATACAAAAAAACGGGATTCAGAGGTTACTCCAAAAAGAAAGCAAAAGAAGTCAAACTGGCAAATGGAACACCCCGAAGCGAAAACGTCATCATGCCAAATCAGAATGTGAATTATGTCTACGAATATTTCTTCTACTACTAAGGCTTGCCACTAACAGTGGCGTGTTAAGCGGCAAGAAGAAAATGAAAAGCTTAACCAGCTAAAAGCCGAAATACTTTTACTATATGGAGCAGTGCCAAAGCCTGTTTTTTTATCGAGTTAACGGTATTGTTTTTATATGACTTACGGATTTTTTAGCATCAATATGTTCTCTGCAGATAAATGTCAACGACTTTATCACTAATGTAGTCATTGTAAATTATTTGTAGCATCATCCCAAAGAGTATTAGTTATATATGAACGTCCTATATTGGTCTGGGCCTGGTTTTTTGTTTTTTTATATCTGTGTCGTTATATGTGCTTTTTTTATGACCGGTAAGTTGTTCCGTAAACGAGAGAATCAATCATCTCCACCACTTCAGTTAAACGGCGATCTGGATGTTTTATTTATTTCCTGGCTTAAATCCAGGGATAAGGGGGTATTGGAGTTGATCGCCGGTCTATTGATTGAGCGCGGTTTTCTGGAGGATACGGGAGATGGACAGTTAATCAGAACCGACAAAGTTAAGTCTGCAGATGATGGATTTTCAGAATATGAAGAGAAAATTTTGATGCATTATTCCACATCCAACTCACTGTTATCATCAACGAATTTAATTACACCACTGACGAAAGGTTATTATGAATTGGCAGTGCGCAAACATATGATCCTGACTGAAAAGCAACTGTCTTCGCGCAGAAGAATTGCTGCATGTGGTGTTACATTCATGCTTTTGTTAGGCGCAGCAAAACTGTATGTTGCATTATCTACTGGTCACCACAATGTCGTTTATTTAGTCCTGTGCATGATATTTTCCTGCGTTATCTATTATTTTGTATTTATATCTTCATCCAGAGGGATGGTTAACTCCAGATATGGCAAGGATTACATAGACCGACTTATTCTTCCGTTAAGTGAAGAGGTAAAACCAGAAATAAAGATGCTGGTTTGTATTTTGGTAGGGCAATCAATAATTTCCTCAACTGTAAGTTCTGCTTCCGATAGCTATATAAATAGTAGCAGTGATGTCGGAGGGGGAAGTTCTTGTGGGGGGAGTGGTTGTGGTGGATGCGGAGGAGATTAATGATGTCCTTCACGATGGAGAGTTTTCATCAACCCTCCCGGTTAGCTATTCAGTGGCATATTACGGATAAATGTAATTTACACTGCCAGCATTGCTATCAGACATCATGGCGAGGTGGAAATGTTCCACTCAAGTCATTAATTCACACAGCAGATAAGCTTCTGGGATTTTACCAGCAGTTGTCACGAGACAGGCATCTTCCCTTTCTGCTGACAATAACTGGCGGAGAACCGTTTACCCAACCGAATTTTCTTGAATTACTTCAGTATCTTGACAGGCATCCAATTCGTCCTTCTATTGCCATTCTGACAAATGGTAGTTTGATTACAGCCGAAAAAGCAAAAAAATTGGCCCAGTTGAATATTTCATTTATTCAGATGAGTGTTGAGGGGGCGGAGAAAACTCACAATGTAATTAGAGGGCGTGATAATCTAAAAAAAGTAATCAAGGCTACCCAGGTATTACGTAAAGAGAATATCAGGGTATTATGGTCTTTCACCGCACATCAAAAAAATGCTTCACAGTTTGAGGTTGTAGCCACTCTGGCTAAAAAACATAATGTGAGTCGTATATGGGCAGACAGAATGATCCCGTCCCGTGATGCCATGCCTGATGTATTGAATAAAGAACAGACGCAGCAGTTTTTTGAAAATATGTTGTTAACGAAAATAAAATTGTCAAAAAAAACGATAATAAAAAGAATAATGCATAAGTTGTGCAACCATCAGGATACAGAAGTTGCCATGCTCCGGGCGCTACAATTTAAAGCGAGTGGTGAAACACCTTATCATTGTCATGCTGGTGACAGTTTCCTCACTGTAATGCCTGACGGTACGGTATATCCTTGCCGTCGATTACCAATAAGTGTTGGGAATTTACATACACTGCCATTGATGAAAATTTACCAACAGTCGCCTTTCCTTAATGAGTTACGTGATTTCATCGCCCCACAAGCATGCCGGAAATGCGCGTTTATGAATGGCTGTAAGGGGGGGCTCCGATGTTTGTCTTTTGCAACGAGTGGAGATCCTTTCGGAGCAGATCCAGGATGCCATGAAGCTATGTCAGATAGTTAATTAATTCGTTATAACATTACACCCTCCATATTAAAAGGGAATAGATATGCCAAAAGCCAATATTCTTCTCGGCGATAAACTCACCAGCGGTGGCTCTGTTATTTCAGCCACATCAACCGTAAAAATTAACGGTGTAGTAGCTGCGCGGCTTAACGATATTGTCAGTTGCCCCCTGGAAGGCCACGGTATTAACCGGATCGTGGGGGGAGAGCCTGGGTTTACCTCAGAGAAGATTGAGCTGGCTTTCGATAATGCGCTCTGTGCCTGCGGCTGTCGGGTGATCGCCAGTACCACTGAATCCATACTGGGGTAGTTGCCAATGTCATGGGATATTCCTCAATCCTTTCCGGTTAGCTCTCCGCCACCACCGCGCTGGTCGCTGTGGTGGCGGGGGCTCTCATTATGCTGTTTTTTGCTGGTGCTGGCTGGAGCCGCGCTCTGGTTCTTGCTGCATGACAGCCGGGTGTTACTGTGGACTCTGGTCAGCGTAACGGGCTGCATTGGGCTGTTTGCTCTGCTGGGAGGCTGGATGCTGTTTCGTTCCGGAGTGGACGGTGAACATGCTCAGGGGCTGATGGAGTACAACCGTCTTCAGGAATATCAATGGCAGCGCTGGGCGCAACAGTCCGTTCCGGTTGTGGCCTGGTATTCATTGTTTCCCACCGGTGTGTTGACTACCGGGAGTGAAAACGAAGCTGTAAGTTCTGATATCCCGCTGATGTTGCCCCACTATCCTGGCGACAGCTGGCTGATGGAAGAGATCATTATGGCGTTGCTGCCGGAGTTACAGAGTGTCATTCGCCAGTTGGCCCTGGAAGTCTGTTTGCCGGAAGGCGCGGATCATACGCAGTGGCGACAGTTTGTCGCCTGCTGGCAACAGGCCGGATTACCCGTCAACCGACTGATTGCACCTGCGACGGGTGTTTCAGCCTATGCGGTGACGCTGGGACACTGGCTGGAAGAGCCCGCTACCGATCGGGCACGGCTGGTTATCGTGAAGCACTGGACAGGCGTGGGGGAATATACCGAAGGTGTGGTGGCCTGGTTGCTGGCACCACAGGTGGAGCAGCACGGCCTCCCTGTGCGTTGTTCATTGCATCGGCCAGATGCTCTGGAGCAGGGTGATGAAACGTCTGGTTTTTCGCAGTTTCTGCATTATCAGCCCCTGACAACACAGATGGCCGGATTCTGGACAGATCGGGCAAGCAAGGCGCAGGCCGACTCACTAGTAATCGCTCACAGTCAGCGGCTGGAAAAAGTTCCTGATGCTGAAAGTGATGCCGTTGATACGCCCTCTGCAGTGCTTCCCCCATCCATGCCCGGTCAGTACTGGCTACCACACTGGCTGGGACAGAGCGGGCCCTGTGCTGACTGGTTTGCTGTCACTTTAATGATGGCGATGGCTGAGCACAGCGGCGGCGTACAGTGTGCCCTTTTATCCTCAGATGCAACCGGCCCCTCTTTACCTACATGGATTTTAGCCAGCGTCAGTGCAGGAGCGATTGTGAATGATTAGCAGTTTTCGCCGTATTTCCGGTTTTACCCTTGTTATCCTGCTGCTCAGTGCGCTGGCGGCACTGATACTGTGGTGGGCAGGCTCCCGCTGGCATCTGACGACCCAGCAGCAATTCCTGTACTGGTTGGTGATCACAGCTGTAATTACCGGTCTGATGGCGGCTGTCCGGATATACCGACAAAGAGAGCCGGTGACGCCTGATACGACCGAAAATAACGTCAGAAAGAACAGGCTGAATGAAAGCGAGCCTGCCTTTATTCAGGATATCCGCAATTACCTGAAACACCATTACGGAAGGGGATGGAAACGCAAAGTACGCTTTGTGGTGGTTACCGGACATCATCGCGTGGCACAGGAAGTCATTCCCGGTTTGCCGGACAGTGAATGGCTGGAAGCCAACGGCGTGGTGGCGGTCTGGGGTGGTAATCTCACCTCTGGCGCAGAAAGTGCGCGTCTGACGGCACTACGCAAGCTTAAACGCCGTGCGGTCAGTGCCATTGTGCTGGCTTATGATGCAGGCCTGCGCCAGGCGATGCAGACCGACACTATTGCCCGTCAGCTAACGGAACGCTACAAAAAACTGGGCTGGCAAGTGCCACTGTACCTGTGGGAAGTGCAGCGCTATGCCTGGGCCCAGGACGGGCGTGTCACCCAGCCTGTGGGGACTTTGCTACCGGCACACAGTACGCCGGAAGAACTGGTGGCCTCACTCATGGACCTGCCTGCCCGTCTGATGACTCCGGGGATTCAGCAAGGGGTGACAGACTCCCGTTTCGCCTTTCTGCTCCAGCTTGCCGCGCAGCTGCGCGAGGGGGCGGCGGCTCATTTCCACCGCCTGAGCCTGCCGCTGCTCACCGGGCCGTATGCCGTCCCGCTGCGTGGGGTGATGTTTTCCCCACCGGTTGTGGCGAAAGAGGCGGATGCACAGCGCTGGCTGCCGGATAACAGCTGGCAGACCCTGCTTGATGACTTACCTTCATTACACATTGCCCGTGCCGGTTTCAGTCCGGAGCGGCTGCTTTACCGTCTGGTCGTGGCGCTACTGCTGGTGGCCTGTGGCGGTCTGCTGCTCTCGACATACGTAAACCATCGGGCTATCAGTGAGTCAGAACAGCTTGTTCATGCCGCCGATAATCCGAAGCTTGCCGGTGATAAACGGATGATGGCCGTGAGCCAGCTGCAGCAAAAAATCGACCAGCTGGATTACCGCCAGCAGCACGGCGTGCCGTGGTACAGCCGGATGGGGCTCAGCCAGAATGATGCCCAGCTTAATCTACTGTGGCCTGCCTATGCCCGTATCGCGCTGCCGTCGCTGCGTGACGGGGCGGCGAAACGGCTCGCGCAGGCACTGAGCGACTGGAACAGCCTGCCGGTGAATGACCCGCAGCGCAGTGCCAGAAGTAAGGACGCTTATAACTGGCTCAAAGCGTATCTGATGCTGACCCGTCCACAGAAAATGGAAGCAGACTTCTTTTCGAAAACCATCCTCAGTATCTGGTCGCGTCACGAAGGGATAAGCCCCGGTCTGTGGCAGTTTGAAGGCAGCAGACAGCTTACCTTCCTGGCACAGCACATGCCGGACCATCCACAGTGGGCGCTGAAACCGGATATGGCGCTGGTCTCCGCCAGCCGCACCGCACTGCTGCGTACCATTGGCATGCGTAATGGCGAAGCGGCCCTGTACCAGAAGGTGCTGGCGCAGGTTGCCCACAACTACGCGGACCTTAGCCTGACCGACATGACCCGTGATACCGATGCGTCCCGGTTATTCACCACCAGTGAAGTTGTGCCGGGGATGTTCACCCGTCAGGCGTGGCAGGAAGCGGTGAAACCCGCCATTGAGAAAGTGGCAAACCAGCGTCGCGAAGAGATTGACTGGGTACTGAGCGACAGCAAACACCCGGTCAGCCAGGATTATTCCCCGCAGACCCTGCAGGCACATCTGACCCAGCGTTACTTCAATGACTACGCCGGGGCGTGGCTGGATTTCCTCAACAGTCTGCGCTGGCAGAGAGCCGCCACGCTCTCGGATGCAATTGACCAACTGACCCTGCTGGCCGATGTACGCCAGTCCCCGCTGGTGGCGCTGATGAACACCCTGAACATTCAGGGGCGTACCGGGCAACAGCAGGAAGCCCTGAGCGACTCGCTGGTCAAATCCGCCAGAAACCTGCTGAACAGTGACCCGCAGAAGGCTATTGACCAGAACAGCGGTCCGCACGGCCCGATGGATGACACCTTTGTCCCGGTGCTGAACCTGATAAACAACAAGGGCGACAGTAACAACAGCCTCAGTCTGCAGACCTTTCTCACCCGCGTGACCCGCGTGCGTCTCAAACTCCAGCAGGTTACCGGGGCCGCAGACCCGCAGGCAATGATGCAGGCACTCGCCGAAACCGTGTTCCGGGGCAAATCGGTGGATATCACCGACACCCGCGATTACGGCAGCCTGGTGGCCGCCAGCCTCGGTCAGGAATGGAGCGGCTTTGGGCAGGCCCTCTTCGTGCAGCCAATGGTACAGGCGTGGCAGCAGGTGCTCTCGCCCACCGCGTCCAGCATCAACAGCCAGTGGCAGCAGACCATTGTCGGAGACTGGGCGCATGACTTTAACGACCGCTGGCCGTTCTCTCCGAATAAGCAGAGCGATGCCTCATTACCGTTGCTGTCACAGTACCTGCGCAGCGATACCGGGCGTATCACACAGTTTGTAAAAGAGAACCTCAACGGCGTACTGCGCAAGCAGGGGCGGACCTGGGTGCCTGACGCGATTGCCGCACAGGGGCTGCATTTTAACCCGGCGTTTCTCACCGCCCTGAACCAGTTAAGTGCGCTGGCGGATGTGGCCTTTACCGGTGGCGATGCCAGTATCCACTTTGTACTGATGGGCAAACCAGGCCGCGATGTGATGCAGACCACTCTGTTACTCGACCAGCAGACACTCGATTACCACAACCAGCAGGAGCAGTGGCAGAACTTCTCCTGGCCGGACAGCCAGTGGAAGCCGCGCACGACACTCACATGGACCACCACCTCAACCGGGGAACGCATCTATGCCGACTATCCGGGCAGCTGGGGACTGATTCGTCTGCTGGACAGGGCGCGAGTGACTGCCGTGGATAACAGCACCTGGCGGGTCAGCTGGAAAACGAAAGATGGCTACAGCCTTAACTACATGATGCGTACCGAATCCGGTAACGGGCCGCTGGCATTACTGGCGCTTAAAGGGTTCAGGTTACCGCAGCAGGTGTTTGTTGAATAAGCAATAATACCTTCGTCAGATCAATAGACGTGATGTTAAAAGAGGTTTGTATGACGATAGCTGAAGTCTCTCAATGGCTGGGTGTTGCAGGCGGGGTGGTGACACTATTTTCAGGGATAGCGGTATTTATATATACCCGATGGAAATATGCCCAGGATCGCCAGTTCTCTTCTGTGAACGATGAAAAGCGAAACGATGTATTCAAAAAGATAGGTGAATTGCAGGCAGACCTTACATTGTAGTGGCACACTGAATTTGGCCACCTGAATAGAGGTGATATCATCACCTCACAGAAAAAACAGGTGACATTATGACCGGACGTAACAGA
>NZ_JBIGIN010000011.1:0-128664 GCF_043558715.1 Scandinavium sp. M-37 | reverse complement strand
TCACCCCGGCCAGCGTGCCCGCCGTTGCCACACCAACCCCGGCCATACCTGCATTTCGCGCCCCGGCAGCGAGCGCCTGCCCGGACTCATAGCGGGCTTTCACAGCGGATAATTTCGCCTGCTGCGCACTGACCCGCGCCAGTGCTTCACGCTGGCGGTTTAACTGCGCCGTCGTTTGGCTGATGGAATTTTTCAGACGCAGCTCATCGCTCGCCAGTGTCCGGGTATTAATCCCCGCCTGCCCGAGCGCCTGCCGCTGACGCTGTACAGACAGACGCAGCCCGTTATATTTGAGCTGTAAGTCAGCCGCATTCTTTTGGGCAAGCTCCATTGCGCGAGCCTGCGCTTTCGTCGGATTTTCGGTGTTTCTAAAGGCCACCGACAACGCGGTCGCTTCCTGCTTCGCTTTGGCAAGTGACTGCCCGGTAACGGCCAGTTGGGCGCTGCTCTTACGAAAACCGTCGATTTTCGATGCCTGACCGTTCAGGTCGCGTAACGACTGCTGCGTCGAGCGAATATCACCCGACAGCGATTTGCTCGCTGTCTGGATGGATTTAAAAGGTCGGGTTGCCTGGTCGACAGCTTTCAGCAGCACTTCGAGTTTGAGGTTATTACTCATTCGTGTTTCCGCTTCGCTGTAGCGCCTTGTCGCGCCATGTGATGAGCTCGGGAATACTCAGGGGATACAGCTCTGATGGCCCCCAGTGAAAAATCACTGCGACGTCGGCCATCAGGTCATCAACCGAGAAATTTTTCGGGAAAGTTACGCCGCCGAATTCGGTGACAAAAAACCGACCACCTCACCGGCGAAACTCAGCAGGTCTGGCAGCTCCAGCGCGGCAACCTCCTGCTCGGTCAGCGACGGCAGGGTCATGCGCGGCAGCACCTTAATCAGCGCATCGACGTCCGAGTTTGCCACCGCCGCCAGCCCGACACCGCGCAGGGTTCCGGCGGTCGGTTTCAGGAGGGTCACCTCTTTAATTTCGGTCTCACCGCGCGTGATGGCTTTTACCAGGGTGATGACGTGTTGGTTTTCAGCTTTTTTCATGATGCCTCTGTCTCATTCAGTATTCAGGGAAGCCCGGCCAGCGGCGCTGACCGGGTGAACATTACATGCCGATGTTTCGGCGATGCTCTTCGAGCTTGTCGACGCCGTTGACCTTCTCAATCAGGTTCAGGGTGTCGATTTCGACCAGTTCCTTTCCGTTGAGGGTGAGCCTGTAATAGGTGCAATCCATCGAGATTTTCGACTCGGTGTCCTCGCCCTGTTTGGCGTCGCCGGTGTCGATTTCTTTCTGACGGCCACGCAGCACCACTTCGACCGGTACCGTCTCGCCGGTGTCGTCGCGCTGGTAAGAGCCCGCAAAACGCAGCGGCACCGCCGAGGCTGTCGCCGCAGCGTAGAGCGACCAGATAACGTCATCCGGAAATCCGCCGAGGGAAAACTCCGCCGCCAGCGCATCATCATCGAGACCGAGGTCGACAGGGGCCGCACCGTTCATCCCGCCGCCGCGATATTTTTCGAGTTTGCGGGTCAGCTTTGGCAGCGTCACCGACTGGACGACACCGAGAAAGTTCGTGCCATCAACAAACAGATTCATGAGCTTTAACTTGCGGGGTAATGCCATGTCTCAGGCTCCTTATTTGCTGTTCACAGACGAGATGAGATTCGCCAGGTATTTGTCGGTAATGCGCTGGCGCAGGGTCAGGTTTTCGAGCGGCGGTACCGGCGTATAGTCGTAATCCAGATACAGCTTCCCGGCCTTGAGCGACTCCTTATCGTTGGCGCTGTCGTCAAACCAGCAGGTCGCATCAACGATATAGCCCCCGGTTTTCAGCTCGCGGAATTTCGCATTGATGCCGTCAACGATGTCGCGAATGAGTGTGGCGGTCACCGGTTTATCGACCGCCCACATATGCGCTTCGGCCATTGTGTCGGCGATAACCTGCGCGGTGCGGGTGTAGTTTTCAAACAGGAAAAGCGGGTCATCTGAGCAGGTGCGGTTACCCCAGAAGCGGAAACCGTCTTTGCGGATCAGCGTGGTGATGCCTGCCTCGTTCAGCAGATCGGCATCGGTGCCGGGCTCCTGTAAATCCCAGAACACAGACGCACTGATACCGGTGACGCCATTCACGCCGACGTTTGACAGGGTTTTGTGCCAGCCGGTGTCATTGTCGATTTTGGCACGCAGGCCGAGCGCTCGTGCGGTGGCATATGCCGTTTCCGTCGCGTTAGCCGTGGTATCCCACGACAGGAAATCCGGCCAGATAACCATCAGCTCGCGGGCGCTGAAGTTGTCGCGGTATTTGATGGCATCAGAAATAGTTTTGCAGCCCCAGGCGCTGACATAGCCGAAAGCCCGCAATTTTTGCGCCACCGACACAAGTGCGGTAGCCACCTCCAGTGAATCTAGACCCGGCACGCCGAGAATACGCGGCTTGACGCCGGTCACCGCCTGCGCGGTCAACAGCGCTTTCAGTCCGGTATATTTCCCGTTCTCATCGGTGGTGCCGATGATGTTAGAAATCGTCTGCGCATGCGCCGCTTCCTCATCGTCGCCGGTGCCTTCTTCCACACGCACGACAATGGTCACCGGCTTTGACTGGTCAACGATGGCCTGTAGTGAACTGGCGAGCGTGCCTTCGGTACCTGCTTTCCCGATGACGCTTTGCGGGTTGGTAATTAACACCGGCTCATTGAGCGGGAAGGTTTCGACGTCAGCATCGCTGGCCGTACAGACCATGCCGACAATGGCGGTGGAAACCGTGGAAATGATGCGCGTGCCGTCGTTGACTTCGACGACCTGCACACCGTGATGAAAATCACTCATCCGTTTAACTCCGTAGGGTTGGGGTGAGTGCTATTATCCCGGCCCGTCCGCAGAGGATATATTTGTCAGTGATGGATGGTTGATGGCACATAAAGTAATTTGCATGAATACGAGAAAGAAAATCTGCACATGGAAATGATCTGTAAAAAAATGATCGTTTACTCGCCGCCCCTCAGTACTTACACTTTCCCTGTGGATTTACTAACAACATAAGGAAAAGGAAATGCCAATCCCAGCGTATATGTGGCTGAAAGACGACGGCGGCGCGGATATTAAAGGTTCGGTTGATGTTCGGGATCGTGAAGGGAGCATTGAGATTATTGGGCTGTCACATGGCCTGACATTACCGGTAGACACTGCGAGTGGTAAAATTACCGGCACGCGCCAGCATTCATCAATGATGCTGGAAAAAGAAATTGATAGCTCTTCCCCTTATCTTAATCGTGCAGTAGCTACCGGGCAGGCTCTGAAAAGTGCGGAGATTCGTTTCTATAACATTAATGATGCGGGTCAGGAAGTTTGCTATTACATCATCCTGCTCGAAAACGTGAAAGTAACGAGCGTCAACACCTCTATTCCAAACGTGAAACTTGCCAGCCCGCAGATTAATCATGTTGAAAGCGTCAGCCTAAATTACGAGAAAATCACCTGGCATTATGTTGATGGCAATGTCCAGTTCGCCGATGCGTGGAATGAGCGTACAACAGTCTGAAAAAAATGCGCCCTTAGCGGCGCACTTTGCGGATTATCAACATCGAGACTAAATAGCCAACAATGGCGAACACCAGCGAACACACAACCCACGCCAGCACCCATAAATCATCGAAGTTTTCCTGGCTTGAATAACCGTGTACCCACTCAGCAAAACGCTGTGTCGTGTCCAGACTGATGAATGCAGCGGGATCTATCAGCCTTGCACCCAAACAGAACAACAGTACAAACCAGACGATTTTTGCAATTCTACGGGCAAGGGTTATAGCCATTGCTGACAACCTCAATCATGCCGTAGGCCATCATATCTTTCATACATGGCACATGAATTTGTGATGTATTTATTAATGCATTACGTAATACGCCAAATTCTGAATTATTCACCAGCGTTATACATCCATCAGATAAAACACCTGGGTGCAATCGAAAATGTTCGCGCTTAACCCCCTCAATCCATGCCGTGTCGTCTATATTCCAGTCATTAGGATATAACGCAAACCATTCAGAACGGGCGAATTCAGCCCCACTGTGGTATTTATTATATGAATCTTTCACAAACGCTATTACTTTGGACACAGGACCACCACTACCGCGCCCTACAATCCAATAACGACCCACCGGGATAGAACCGTTTTCGGGGTATTTACCACAATTCCCCCGGTTTTTATAAGCGCCATTGCCCGAAAACGCCATAAATGTTCCAACGCCGGGAAAAGTGAGCGGCGCAATATCTGCACCATTGAGAAGAAATTTTCCATTTAACGCCATACATTATCCCTCATAAAATTGCGGAATTAGTGTATAGCGTACAAGGATAATTTTTAACAAAAATTCGTAAGCGGCTATTAACGTGATGACTTTCTGGCATGCCTAATTTTCTGCACCCTCCACAATCAAAGCATAAAAATGTATATCAACCTGACAGGGTTACACCGGCAGCACCGGCCAGTCGACCGGGCCGGTCACTGACACCGTACTGATTTTTTCAATGTCATCGATGTGATCCAGTACTGCGGCCAGTTTTGCCGATTCGGTCTCACTTAATGCCCGACCGGCCTGTAACTTGAGTTGAATAACCCCGACTGACTGCATTGCGTCACTGATGAGGGTTTGCTTTTGTGCTTCGGCAATGGCCGGGTAATCTGTCTCGATCGCTTTCAGCACCGGCTGACCGTATTCATCGGGCACAATAGAATGCCCTTTGGTTTGCCCTTCGATTAAATGCTGATACCAGCGGTCAGAGATTGCCTGCGCATCAGCAGGCCAGCTTCCCGCCGCTTCATAAAGCGATCGGTCAGCTTCAAAATAAAAGCCCGACATTTCAGCGCTGTAGTAAATCATATTCATATCAGTACCCCACCGCATGAATGAGTACCGCGACCTGTCCGACGCTACCGTACGCCCTGTTTGCCATCACCACGCAGCCGGTCTTCGTTTTTGAGACAAGCTGAAACATCCCCTCGGTGCCGGTGTTGTTATTCACGTTTAACGTGCTGACTGAAATCGACAGACACGCCGACGGGAAAGCTTTCGGGAAGGTGATCGCCTGCGTCTTTTCACTGGTCATGGTCGCCCCCTGAAGCCACTGCTCAATGATGCCGGTACTGCCGCACTGCCACCAACCATTCGCCGCTTTGGATGCGGAGTTAGGCGCACCAAAGGAGCCTTTAGGCTGGAATCGCCCGTCGCTTTCGGCTTTGGTATATGCGCCCGTCTTTGGCATGTAACCCGCATCTGATTGTGCCTTGGTGTAATAGCGCGCATCAAAGTTGGCAAAATTGACCAGACCTAATTTATTGATGGTCACATCGCCTGTCGTCAGGTTTACCGAGAATGGCCTGAGGCTGTTATACCCGCCGTACCAGTCACCGGAATTGGTGAGCATGAGATAGAGGTTAGAGCCGTCCTGCCGCCAGAACGAGCCATAATTGCCGTACACCATTCGGAAACTGTTCGAGGACGTGGTTTGTACCTCTGCGGCCACTTTCAGCGTGCCGGTGACGGTATCCCCACCTTTTGACACCGCACCAATGTCAGCCGGGGTCGGTTTGTTTGCCGCGTCATACTGTTTAGTCCAGGCTGACCAGGCTCCGCTGTACATCGTGCGGATGTAAGAGCGTGAATGGTTATACACCCGGTAAATCTGCGTGACGCCAGCGTGTTTATACACTTCAAGCGACCCGGCATTTGGTTCCGGGTAATTCTTCCCGCTCACCGCCTGCGCGTTAGCGGCCTGATAATACAGCCCCGGCGTGGTGTATGCGTTCAGGTCAATTGCATTGCCGATGCTCACCGCCTGACCGTTAAAGATATCCTGCACGGTGATACTGATATCTCCCGTCAGTGCCCGGCCGTTCACCTTGCGGGTGCCCGGTACGCGCCCGTTAGCATTGTCGTTCGCGGCTTTCACTGCTTTCGGGGTTGCCGCCAGTGTTTCAGACGTGCTGTCGGTCGCACTGCTGAGCTGCACAATCCCTTTTTGCACTGTGGTCGCGTCCTGAGCCGTGTATTTGCCTTTGGCAAGGTCATAAGCCGTCTTCACCGCTTTCGGCGTCGCAGCGAGCGCCTCAGACGCGCTGTCGGTGGCACTGCTGAGTTGGGTAAACCCTTTCTCTTTCAGCGTGGCGTCAGGATGGCGGCGCGACTGTTCGTGCTCCGCGATTTTGTCATCGACGTAATCCTGCGTGGCCATCACCATTGATGAGTCGATGGCGAGTTCGACCGACTCAAGGTCGGACAGGATGATCACCATGCGCAGGGTCTGCGCCCGGCCGGAACCTTCTTCCAGTTTTGGCTTATAACTCTCGGCCATATTACCGACGGCAACCAGCGTGCCGGTGTCATCGTACAACCCCATTTCACGCAGCCAGAAGCCGCCCGTTTCTGGCGGAATAACCAGCTCGGCTACCACATAATTTTTCTTCTTGTTGTCCTGGCTGATTTTGTTCAGTGGATGACGCCAGACCTCATTGATGAGTTTTGTCTGGCCGGTGTTCGGCTCGGGCAGCGTACCGCCCCCGTCACCGACGGCCATCGCCACGATGTTGACCTTTTTGCCACCCGGCGTCAGTGCGGCCGCAAATTTTGCCGCCCCGGCCGTGGTGACCACTGTTTTATATTTCACTGTCATTCTGCTCTCACTTAGCCCGGATATACGGTAATGATGTCGCCGTCATAACTGACGCCCCCGGCGAAGAGATAACCGGCGACGTCCTGAATGATGTTGAGCCCGAGGAGGTGACGACTGGCGGGTTTGGCATCGGCAATGAGCCGCTCCATCTCGAGATACATTTCCTCGGTAATGCCGGTTTCCAGCACGCCAATATCGAGGCGAAAGGTGCCGGGCGGGTCACTGGTTTCCCACCACTCCGTCACGTTAATCACATACCCCAATGGCTCGACCACGCGGCGCACTGCACCGATGGTGCCTTTGCGCCGGTGAATGTAAAAAGCTGCCCGAATAACGTCGCGTTTTGTCTCTTCCGGCCAGTCACTGTCCCAGCGGTCGACGGAATACGCCCAGGCGAGCCACGGCAGCAGATTCACCGGGCAGTCGGTCGGGTTCCATAAGCGGCGTAACGGGATCGGGGTGTTTTCGATTTCCGCACAGGCGCGGGCGGCGGCCACCTCCAGCGGCGATGACCCGACCGGCAGGAGACGTGCCTCACTCATCCGAGCCCCCGAGCCTGATTTGATAATCCGAGCAGAAAGACGCCTGCGTTTTATCGAGCACGATGTCTGCGGCCGGTGCCGCCAGCTCGACCCGCTGCACCCCTTCCACATGCAGGGCGGCGTAAATGGCAGACTGTCGAATGTCACGCCCGAGCCGGTGCTGAGCGCTGATGTAGGCTTTCAGTTTTGCTTCGGCTGCAGCGCGGATGGGTTCGCTTTCCGGGCCGGGGAAAATGAAGAGCGTCGCGTCTATCGTGTAGTGAATAATCTCCGCCGACTGGACGGTCACCCGGTCGGCGACCGGTCTGACGTCTTCGCCGTTAAGCGCGTGACGTACCACCGCCAGCAGCGCATCCGATGCCGCCCCGTTATCCTCGCGGGAAAGCACGGAAATGGTCACGCACGCAGGCTCAGGACTGATGACGGAAATGTCAGCGACCCGACCGTCGGCGCTGCGGCCGTGAAACTCATACGCCCCTACCGGCCCCGCGACACTTAAGCCCTCAAAAGCCTGTTGCGCCCGCAGACGAAAATCCGTGTCGGACTCCATGACCGCCGGTGTCGGCGGGATGGTGCTGTCGTCGGCCGGGGTGATAATCAGGCGGGCGGTATTGGTGTTCGCGGCCATCACGTCGAGGTCGTTATTTTCGGCGTACGCCAGCGTGACGGCCAGCGCGGCCTCGTTCACTCGCTGACGCCATAACACTTCGCGGTATGAATTTTCTTCCAGATATTTCACCAGCGGATCGGATTCCAGCGCGAGCGTGCGGGCGATAGCCTCCTGCTGGTCTTCCGGGTAGAGCGAAATCAGGGTCGCCTTACGCTCGGCCAGGATGGATTCATAATCCAGCGTTTCCACCACGTCGGGCGCGGGGAGCTGGCTCAGGTCGATAATGGCCATAGGTTCAACTCACTGGAATGGTCAGGGATAAAGGGGCGGCTGAGTCTTTAATTTCACCGGTCAGGTCAACCACCATCTGGCCGTTAAACTGATGCTCAATCGTCAGCGACGTGATGGTGACGCGGGGCTCCCACTTCAGCAGCGCCATGTAACAGGCACACATCATCTGAAGGTTCAGCGCATCGTTTTGCGGCATATCAATCAGGGAAGACAGCAGCGAGCCATAATCACGACGCATCACCCGCGACCCGACCGGCGTGCGCAGGATATCGCTCACGCTCTGGCGGATATGGTCGGCATCGGTAATGGCCCGGCCGGTCTCCCGGTTCATACCGAGATAGCGGGTCGTCATTTCGTACCCTCCGTCCGGCTGTTCCCGCGCTCGACGCCGCCGTGGTCATGGTCATCCACCTGCACGCCGTTGGAGGTAAATTTCCCGCCTGCGTGCTCAATGTCACCGCTCATCTTCCCGCCCTTTTGCACTTCGAGCGTGCCGGTGATGAGCTTGTTGGTACACACGACTTCGGGCGTATCGAGGGTGACTCGGGTCGACGCCTTAACCATGACGACCGGCACCGTGGCGGTAATAGACTCTTTCGCCGTGATGTCGGCGGTAGTGATGCCGGTAACCGAAAGCGCCCCGGTCTCGGGTTCGTACTCGATGACCGCCCCATCAGGAAAGGCAATGTGAAACGCGTCGGCGGAGGCCGAGGGTGCGGGATGGTCATCAGAGAAAATAGCGGGCAGGACAAACGCCGTATCGAGCTCACCGCCCACGGCAAGAATTAATACCTGCTCACCTACGGAGGGAGCCCACCACGTGCGCGAGCGCCCGGCGCGGGAAGTCAGCCACTGAAGCCAGTCGGTAACGATACCGCCGGTTTGGACGCGACAGCGACCGGCATCGAGGTCAGTCTCGATGATGACCCCGGTGCGGATCAGATTGCGCAGCAGGCGCAAAATATCTTGAATTGAAGAGAGATTGTTCATGACATGAGAATGTAGCAATATAATCTCAGTAGCCATTAAACATGGTTGGATAGTGTTTGACACAATACCGGTTTAATTCAGTGCTAGAAAAATGCATTATCAATCGAACATTTCAACAAAAAGGGATCGAAAATGAATGAATTTGTTTCTGGGATGCTTGGCGAGTATAAAGTTTACTTCTTAATCCTTTGTCTTGTTATCATTTTCATTAAACAACCAAGCATTAGTTTTTTCATCGGGCTTTTACTCAAGTTATTTCGAGTAAAATACAGTGATAGTCACTACATGGAATATGATGAAAAAATTTACAACCAGCAATTATTCAGACTAAAGCGAGGCGTCAGAACTGTTTCCCCTGAAGATGCCAAACTAATATCCGATGCGCTAAATGATGGCAGGATAGATCGTTCAACATTGCGTTTTACAAGTTTTTTTGGCCCCGTCGGTGTTAAGCGCACTATTCGGCTCCAGTTGGTGAACGCTATCTTTTTTGGCCTATTGTTAATGAGTATAGCCTTTGAAATCATATACAATGCACCATATATGAAGCCAGGCTATGTTACCTACAACACCGATAGCAAAGAAGAGTTATATATATCAAAGCATCGAGTTTATAACAAAACTAACAATCAGTCCTACAACAAACTCGACTGCTTGAATCTCGTAAAAAAAGCAGAAACCACTCCAGACCTCAAAAATGCTTGTGTTTATATAACGACTGACGATCCTGACATGCAGTCAGAATTACAGACTGCAATTTCTTCCGAAAGACACGCAAAAAAATGGTTGATTATTGCTGTCGTTGCATTGTTTGGCTTTGGCGCATGGTTAATAATTGGGTTTAATAACTTTGTCAAACTTAATAAATCAGTATGCGATTTAAAAAACATCAGATAACACTAGTTCTTAGCATAAGTATTTACACAAGTAAGAATGCCGCCTAAGGAAGAAGACGGCAATTCTGAATGGATTATTCAGCTATACATAATGATAATCTAACTGACAGTAATCTCTCGCGTGTAATAAATAGGCTCTACAAACTCCTCGCAAATGATTTTGACTTTAATCAATCCTGAACCAGTGCCTGTTGGGACTATCACTACCGAGTCAAAATCTATTTTTAGACTTTGAAGTAGTTTTTTTGCACGCAATGTAATTGAATGCTCTTCACAATTTACCCACGAATTTCTATTGGGTGAAAATCCAGGCGATACACTAGATATTCTATTCAACCTACCAAGAAGGATATCATCATTGAAAACATGCTGATAATCTCTTAAACCATCGATTAAGTTCCCAATAGGTGCAAAAATTGCAGGGAGGTCTTTCTTTTCTCGTGCTTTTATTAATGGAGATACAGGAAGTTTTAACTCAGGCTCTATGATGTACTCCGATTCATTTGAGCTATCCAGCACGGTGATGAATTCAGGAAATTCAATCTCCACATAAATATCTGTTGCAAGTCGCCTTCCCGAGTTTACTATTACTGGATTTAGCTCTAATGAATTATGTGTGTAGTTAGAGTATCGAAATAACTTATGATTATATTTGTCAACTTCATTATCTGATGGTATGTTTTTATTATAGCCATCAATCATTTCCTGAGTCACATAGATACTCAAATCGGATGGAATATCTTCCAGTGTGATTTTTTTAATGTATTCCTGCTGGCATTCAAAAGGAGTAAATTTCATTTGAATGTTCGATTCAATTACTGAAACATTTAGTATAGGTTTATCACCCTGAGTCTGACTTTCGAAATCGCGCACGCGCTCTCTTAAATTTCTATTTTCTAAGGAAAGCTCAGCTAGTTCCTCTGAAATTTCCTTGCTAATAGATTGGTTTCCTCTAACCCATCCTGTCTGAGGTTTTCGCATCATTATTTTGGGGAGCGCGATTGCAACCTTAGTAGCCAAATCATCTATCGAGTCCCAAAAGTCGCACATTTTGTTTGACTTAGCTTTTTCTACAAATTTTTCAAGACGCTCATTTTTTAATGAATCGCTTTCCCTTTCGCTAGGTGTGGTCCCAACATTTCGGTTACGAATAAATGCAAGAACAGGTACACCAAGTGACTTCGCATAATCATACTCCATTTCAGTGTAGCTCACACCAGAGGGAGCAATTGAACCATATTTATGGCCAATGATTACAACGTAATAATCAGTGCCATCAATCATTCCTTTAATAATGTCCCACTGGTCAGAATCATCGGCACTAAACATTTCCATGCCCACTGGGAAGTGGTACAAGCTCAATACGGTTTCAATAATTTTCTTGCGTGCCAGGAACAAATCTTCATAAGTCGAGCTTACAAAGACCTGATACTTTTTCTCATCCATAGTCACCTCTCTGTTTTGCCAAATAAAATACCTCACTTACAGAGGGAAGATCTATGATCTAATCTAAAGTCTTACTGATAATACTTTCAATGGCATCAAGGTCAGTTTGGGTGAATCCAATTAGCTGGCGCATCTGGTACTGTACCGGCTTGCTGTTTCTTCCTGGCTTGTCTTTCAGTCCGTACTGGTGCACCTTCGCGATACGCTGAACCTTCCCGGTAAACTCCACGACCGCCGCATCATCGCGCCCGCTAGCTTTCATGAAGCGGTTAGTACGCAGATTCACGAACATCTCGCGCTTTACCCGGCCCTTTTTGGCCCTGACCGGCTGGCGTTTTCTGGCGGCATATGGGGTGCCGTCCGGGGCTTTCTGCGTTTTGATACGACGCTGCTGTCGGGTGCGTAACGTCTTAGCGATTTCAGTGGCCATCCGTCGACGGCTCGCCGGTGTCAGCGCCGCAATCAACCCGGCCAGCCGGTCATCAAAGGGTTTAAATTCATTCATCCCATTCGCTCACAAGCTCGCCGTGAACATACAGCTTCATCGGGCGGGTCACCGGCTCTGGCGGCTGCGGTTCGGCCGCGTGCTCGATATGCAGCTCGGCCCCGACTTCTTTGACGATAGTGCGCTCGGTCAGTAACAGGCTGATGCTGAGGTCGATGCTGTCGTCGTTGTTAATGTCTGCCTCGTAAATGAAGCCACGTTTACGCCCCTCATCCGTAGTCATGATGTCGGCCTGCTGAACCCGCAGCCATGCCTGAATCGGCACGAGGATCAAATCAATATCGCCCGGAAAATCGGTCACTACCACGTTGAGGGTGTATTGATTCTCAAACGACAGCGATGTCGCAAGCGTGGAGGCCAGTTTCCCGTTATCGATAAAAATGCGCATCATGTCGGGGTTCGCTTTCAGCACCGGCACGGCATCAGTTAAGGCGTTGCGCAGACTCTTCGGTTTGAACATCGGTTTTATCCTGACAGGCTTTAATCGTTTCGACCTGAAGCGCACAGCTTTCGAGCGCGGTTTCGAGCTGGCGAATGTCAGCGCTCAGGTCTCCATTGGTTAACGGGTCACTGCCCGGCATCGGACACAGGCTGACCCTCGGGCAGGCGTTCAGCACAACGACCGGCTGCGATGCACGGGGCGCGTCGGTGCAGGCTGCGCACAGCAGCAGGCAGCTCAGCGCTGTACCAGCGGCGTAAATCCTCGTTTTCATTGAGTAACCTCGTGATGGTTCGCTCCCGACGCGCGGCCCGCGTTCCGGCCGCGGCGAGTTTCTGGCGCAGTCGCACCTGCGCCCGGTCATTGTCCGCACTCAGGCGCTGCGCGGTGAGTAGCTGGTCTTTCAGCATGCCGATAGTGCGTTTCTGGGCGCTGGCGACGTCATTCGCGCGGGTAAACGCGCGGCTGAGCTTGCTGTTTTCATGCTTCAGCCAGACCAGCGCCAGCCCGGCCACAGCCAGTAAAATCATCAGTGTTTTCATTTTGCCCCCTGCATACAGCGCGACCATTCCCGGGCGCGACGATTTTCAAGTCCGGTATTTCTGACGCCGTTCACGTAGACCCAGCGGTTGAGCTGGTCGCAGGCCTGCGCCCACTGCTGACGTTTGATAAATGAGACCAGCGTCGAGCGACAGGCCGTACCCGTGCCGACGTTAAAGGCGAAACTGACGAGCGAGTCATAGACCGGCTGCGGCATCTTCACTGGCACGCAGACCGCCAGCCGACGCTCAGTATTGAGCACGTCGGCGACCAGATTCACCGCTGCGTCGTGTTCGGTGATATTGCGTTTCGGTACCACCCCGGCAGTGTGGCCGATGCCTGACGTCCACACGCCCGCGCTGCACTGGTAGGGCCGCAGACGGCACCCTTCAAGGTCTGCAATCAGGGCGAGACCGTCCGGAGAGGTATTCAGCAGACGAAAATCAGGCACCAGTGCCGCCAGCGCCAGCACGACGGCCACACTGCAACGTTTAACGACTGAGGCCACGGATCACCCCCTTATCGATTCCGGCCGCAACGAGATAGCGGTAGGTCTGGCGGCGGTACCAGAAATTCACCAGCGCGGTGAAAATGGCGCAGCCGCCGCCGACATACAGCGCGAGTTTTTCCGGGGTCTGCGTGCCGAAATAGGCCAGCGCCACGGAAAACCAGTACGTCAGAAACGTTGTGATTTTTTCCATCGTTAATCCCACAGGTTAAGGGTCTCCGTGACGGCGGCGGTGTCGACGACCGGCAGACTGACGGACGTACCGTGCGGCAGAATGGCCCCCCGCTCAGCCAGACCCGGATTAGCGGCGAGCACCGCCTCGACAATGCCCTCAGTACGGCCATAGTGGCGATGACACAGGGCGTCGAGGGTGTCGCCCTGCTGCGCGATGACGTTCATCAGATTTGCCCCACGATGCAACGGGCTTTGTCCTGGATACGGGCCACGGACCAGCGCATATCCCGCCACAGCTCATCGATGGTGCTGTCGATGCTGTCGGCCTTTTTGTCGCCTTTGGCGCTCGCATCCACCCCACGATAACGCTCATAGAGCGTGGCGGTGGTCATGGCACACACGGCGTTGAAATAGTGGAAAACACGCACGCTTTCACCGTCGAGCTCATCGGTCGGCACCTCCGCGAGCGTCGCGTGACCGGCCCCGAGCTGAAGGTCGCGCCAGTCGCGCAGCTCGGCGTTGGTTTCGGCCATTCCGGCCTTAATCGCCCGGCGCAGGCGCACAGGGGAAACCGTCTGCTCGAGGCGCATCTCTTCCCGCACGCGCTTCGGGTCAACGTCCGGGAAAAAGCCGGTGTTTTTTATTACCGGTTCATCGTCCGGCACCGGCGGAATGACCAGCGGCTCGCGCGGTCGTGCCGGGTTACTGACTACAAGCGTCGTCATGACTACCTCTGAAATAGGTGGGCGGTGGACGCTGGCCTCTGCTCAGGTGAAACACCTACCTCGGCCAGCGTGCCGCCCGGCGCGGGGCGCATTCTGTTAACCGGCGACTTTCCTCGGGCGACCACGCCCCCGTTTCGCCGGTGAATCGGTTGTTTTTTTGGTGGCCTTTTTCGCAGGCTTCAGCGGGGTTTTCTTCACCGGGGCGACAGGCTTCGGCTTCAGCTCCCGGCCGAGACGTTCGATGTCTTTTTTCACACCGCAACTGTCATCGAGCTGAATGGCGCGTTGCAGGTGCGTCATCGCCTCTGTCAGCAGCCCGGCATCGCGCAGGATAAGACCGGCGACCTTATGCAGGCGGGCGCGAACCTCGTCAGGCATGTCGGCGATGCGGGTCATCTCAATAACGTTCAGCAGCGGCTGCACATCCACCGGCTGACCGGCAGCGCGGGCGCGAAGTGCGGCCAGCGCCACCTCTTCGGCCAGCATGTACGGCGCGGTGCGCGCGTGACCGTCTGGCATCGACAGGCCAAAACGCAGCGCGTAGCGGGCAATCTCAATCGCGCCGGGAATATCCCCGGCATCGAGACGCCACAGCAGCACGGTCATCAGGATGTCATCCTGCGCCCCGGTGCCGGTCTCGAGCACGCCGGTTACCCACGGCAGGTAAAACGGCAGCAGCTCGCGCTTTTTCTCTGCCTTGCGTTCCCGTGAATGGATTTGTGAAAGCGTCCTGCGGTCTGCGGCCAGCTTAACGAGCATTTGCTCGTAAGCCGTGGCATGGCGCAGCGGGCGCTGTTCCCGCTGCGATGCCTGTTCGGCCGAGACCCGCATCACGTGACGCCGTGCGGGGCTCGCCATCGGTTACGCCTCCCCGCCGTCGGTATGCACGTCAGCATTTGGGGCGTCTGCATGTTGAGTGACGACCCCGTCCGTCAGCGCCTGCATGGCTTTCACCATTTCGGCCGCAAACACTTTCGCGCTCGCCGCTTCCGGGGTGGCCTCTTCGTCCTGCTCGAGGATTTCGATGTTTTCAATCAGGCAACCGGCCGCGTAATCCTCGATAACGAAATCGACTTTCACCTGCTCGTAGTTTTCCACCTGGTCGAGTTTCGGATTTTCGACGATGTGGCGGCGGTGGCCGTCTTCGTACAGGTAGATGGAAATGTTATCCAGCGTGGTGATGAACACGCTGTTCGCCGGGAAGAACGGCGCACGCACCGCCTGAAGCTGACCGATGGTTTTCTGGCTGACAATCAGCTCTGCGGCGAGCTGTTCGCTGTTGGCCTGGAACTTGTTAATCATCGGGAAATATTTGTCGGTCAGGATACGACGGCCGCAGATAACGACCATCTCCGGGTTTTCGCGGTGAATTTCTTCAATCAGGGATTCGTGCGCATCCATCACCAGCGCGTCGAGGTTGGCGTAATGCCCGCCTTTACCGACTTTAATCGTGTCGGAAATGACCGTACCGTCATCATCGACGACGTGTGACATCACGCGCTCTGGCGCATCGTTGCGGTACTTTTGCAGCCAGCCGACAGCCACGTCCTGAAGCAACGGGTTTTTCGTCCGGTCGGAGGTGGGTGCGCGGCTCGTGCCGTTAAACCCGATAGTGATGTAATCCAGCGCCTGACGCTTGATGATGGCGTTACGAATACGGATCTGAAAATCTTCAAATCGCGCCCACAGGTCGAGCTTGTTGTACTTCAGGTTGTAATCGAAGTTGACCGGTTTGCAGAAGTAGCGGAATGCGTCCAGCTTCGAGAAGTCCGCCGTTTTACGCTCGGTACCGCCGTCGGTGTCGGTGGTGCTGGCGATGGTGCCGGTGACATCGATGCCGACTTTTTCCTCGGTCAGCTCGCCCACGGTCACCATGTTGATGAGTTGCAGGAACGAGGACGACTGCTGGATTTTGTCGAAGAGTTTCTGCGTGACGGACGGCTCGACGTTGAATTTTTTATCGAGGTCCGGCACCTCCACACCGTTCAGCTCGGCGAGGCGGCTCAGGTATTTGTTGAATTTAAAACGGGTCTCTTTACGCATTGATTTTTATCCTGTTTGAAATGGGTAAATCAGCAGTCGGTCAGCGTCACATCCGCCGCATCCCCGCCGGTGCTCAGCAGGCGACGCGGCTGTTTAATGCTTTCGGTTTTGTCCAGAGTGGTTTTAATGGTGCTGAACTGCTGCGCCGTTTCATTCCCCTGCGCGGCGACGTCCTGCTTCAGGGTCGCGAGTTCGGTTTCCAGTGCCGCAAAACGGGCTTCAACCGCTTCATCGCCGGTCTGTACACGTTCGGCGATGGAGGTCACGGCTTCATGCACGTCGGCGAAACGGGCGTCATCGCTCTGTTGCCTGCGGCCGAAAATGGTTTTGACGGTGTCGGTCAGCTTGTTGAGCAGGGTTTCGGGCTGGTCTTCAAACTCCAGCTCGGCGAGGGTCGCCACCGAAAACAGGTCGCCCGGCTGCTCTTTCTTGCCGTTCAGCGGGTTCGCCGTGGCGCGGCTGCAAAATTCGAGGTACTCAGTGCCGAGGCTGGCCGGGTCATCGGTGACGGCCAGCCCGGTGAGATAGCACTTGCCGGAGTTGGCGAAGTTCGGGCGAATTTCCATCGAGGTGTAAACCTTCTGGCCTTTCGCCACCATGTCGATGAGGTTATCGAGCGGGGTGATTCTGCCAAACAGCGCCAGCTTGCCTTTCAGCGCTGAGTCATCATCGATGACTTCGGCTTTCACCTCGGCAACGTCGCCATAGCGGCCGTACTGGCCGTCGGGGTTGATACTGCGGATATGTTCGAGATTAATGCGGCAACCGTAGACACGAGGGTCAAAAGTGTCGGCCATTTCCTGAATGTCTGAGGCGCTGATGACGCGACCGTCGCAGGTGTCACCCTCGACGCCGATGCGAAACCATTTCGAGATTTTGGAGGCTTTTTTTGCCATGAGTCAGGTGTCCTGAGGTTGGGTTTTCGGGTCAGGCTTAGTTTCCCGACTCACCCCCGCAGCGGCTATCGATTGCGGATGGCGTACCCCTGACACAACAGGGCTTTAGCGATTCACCGCCCCTGTTTCTTTAGCCTTGCCCTGTATCAACCACGGCGAGGCAAACATGACCATCACCACTGAGACCACTCTCCTGAGCGACCCACGACGACAGGCGGCGCTGCTGTTCTGGCAGGGCTTTTCCGTGCCGCAAATCGCGGAGATGTTGCAGACCAAACGCCCCACAGTGCAAAGCTGGAAACAGCGCGACAAATGGGAAGCGACCGCGCCGCTGACGCGCGTCGAAACCACGCTCGAAGCACGGCTGATTCAGCTGTATGCAAAGCCCGACCTGACGGCACACGATTTCAAGGTCGCCGACTTTCTGGCGCGACAAATGGAGCGTCTGGCGCGGGTTAACCGCTACAGCCAGACCGGCAACGAGGCGGATTTAAATTCCAACGTCGCCAACCGCAATAAGGGCGAGAAGAAGAAGCCGAAAAAAAACTTTTTCAGCGATGAGGCTATCGAAAAGCTCGAGGAGATTTTCCTCGGCCAGTCATTCGAGTATCAGCTCGACTGGTACCGCGCCGGGCTGGCGCACCGTATCCGCCACATCCTCAAATCCCGCCAGATTGGCGCGACGTATTATTTTGCCCGCGAGGCGCTGATGCGGGCGCTGAAGACCGGCAACAACCAGATTTTCCTGTCGGCCAGTAAAACGCAGGCTTACGTGTTCCGTGAATACATCATCCAGTTTGCGAAGCTGGCTGAAGTCGAGCTCACCGGCGATCCGATTGTCATCGGCAACAACGGCGCGAAGCTGATTTTTCTCGGCACCAATTCCAACACCGCGCAAAGCCATAACGGTGATTTGTACGTCGATGAAATCTTCTGGATCCCCAACTTCCAGCAACTGAAAAAAGTCTCCTCCGGGATGTCATCGCAGGAGCACCTGCGCACCACCTATTTTTCGACGCCGTCCTCACTAGCTCACGGGGCTTATCCGTTCTGGTCCGGCGAGCAATTCAACCGTGGCCGGTCAAATGCCAGCGAGCGCGTCGATATCGATATCACGCACGCGGCACTGGCGAAAGGCGTCGCCTGCCCGGACGGCCAGTGGCGACAGATTGTCACCCTTGAGGACGCGCTCGCCAAAGGCTGTACCCTGTTTAATATCGACACCCTGCGCCGGGAAAACAGCGTCGATGACTTCCGTAATTTGTTTATGTGCGAGTTCGTCGACGATAAAGCCTCGGTATTCCCGTTCGAGGAATTACAGCGCTGCATGGTCGACAGTCTGGAGAAATGGGAGGACGTCGCGCCGTTCGCCGACCGGCCATTCGGTCATCGTCCGGTCTGGGTCGGCTATGACCCGTCATTACGCGGCGACAGTGCCGGATGCGTGGTTATCGCGCCACCGGTGGTCGCCGGGGGCAAATTCCGCATCCTTGAGCGTCACCAGTGGAAAGGCATGGACTTCGCGCAGCAGGCCGAATCCATCCGCGAGCTGACGCTGAAATATAACGTCGAGTACATCGGCATCGATGCGACCGGCCTCGGTCAGGGCGTCTTCCAGCTCGTGCGCTCGTTCTACCCGGCCGCGCGTGAAATCCGCTACACCCCGGAAATGAAGACCGCGATGGTGCTGAAAGCCAAAGACACCATCACGCGCGGCTGTCTCGAATATGACGTCGGCGCAACCGACCTCACGCAGTCGTTTATGTCCATCCGCAAAACCATGACCAGCAGCGGACGCAGCGCCACCTATGAGGCCAGCCGCACCGAGGAAGCCAGTCATGCCGATCTCGCCTGGGCGACCATGCACGTATTGATTAACGAACCCCTGACCGCCGCCAGCGGCCAGCCTTCATCCTCGATTATGGAATTTTATTAATGAGCAAACGCAGCAAGAAAAACCCGTACATCGCGAAGCCGTGCCAGCATACCGCCGCGCCCGCTCAGAGCATGGAGGCGTTCACCTTCGGCGAACCGACGGCGGTACTCGACCGGCGCGACATTCTCGATTACGTCGAGTGCGTCGATAATGGCCAGTGGTACGAGCCGCCGGTGAGTTTCTCGGGGCTGGCGAAAAGTATGCGGGCCGCCGTGCACCACAGCTCACCGATTTACGTGAAGCGTAATATTCTGGTGTCGACCTACATTCCGCACCCGAAATTATCCCGACAGGACTTCAGCCGTTTTGTGCTCGATTTTCTGGTCTTCGGTAACGCCTTTCTCGAAATGCGCCGCAGCCTGAGCGGCAAGGCCGTCAAATTTGAGACCTCTCCGGCCAAATACACCCGGCGCGGCGTCGAGGATGATGCTTACTGGTACATTCAGTCATTCGCGCATGCCCATCAGTTCGCCCCCGGCTCGGTATTTCACCTGCTGGAGCCGGACATCAATCAGGAGCTCTACGGCCTGCCGGAATACCTGAGCGCACTCAATTCCGCCTGGCTGAATGAATCCGCTACCCTATTTCGCCGCAAGTATTACCAGAACGGGGCGCACGCCGGGTACATCATGTACGTGACCGACGCCGCGCAAAGCAGCACCGACGTCGAAGCGCTGCGCAAGGCGATGCGTGACTCGAAAGGATTGGGGAATTTTAAGAACCTGTTTTTCTACGCGCCGAACGGTAAGGCAGATGGTATCAAAATCGTGCCGCTGAGCGAGGTCGCGACGAAAGATGATTTCTTTAACATCAAGAAAGTCAGCGCCGCCGATATGCTCGATGCACATCGCATCCCGTTCCAGCTCATGGGAGGCAAGCCGGAAAACGTGGGCTCAGTGGGTGACGTTGAGAAGGTGGCGAAGGTCTTTGTACGGAACGAGCTCAGCCCGCTACAGTCACGCTTCATGGAGCTGAACGAATGGGCAGGCGAAGAGGTTATCCGCTTTAAAAAATACTCACTCGAGCCCGAGGACGAGTAACGATCGCAGCCGCCGAAAGGCGGCTTTTTACTGCCCCGCATCAGACGCTCACAGCAGCGCCACACGCCGACAATACACCGCGACACCTTACCGCTCATCCGCAAAGATTACGACCTCACAGCGACACGCTCAGACGCGAGAAAATAATTATCAGCACCATGCCGGGCGCGCAATGCTTTCCCCGCCACGCCTGCCCGCTTTAGGGGGCGGTTTTAATGCAGTTGCATGACATGAAAAAAGCCCGTCAATTATGGCGGGCATTAGATATACAGAAGCTAAAATAGTCATGCGGAATCATGCAGCATGGGAATGCTGCATGTGAATGGTGCTACCTTCAAGCTCCATCAAGTAGATTTGGTGTAATACCAACATATCGAACGTCTAAAGAACGAGCGGATGGATTGTAATATCTACCTACAGTTAACTCAGTATCCTCATAATCAGGATTGATCTCTGAGGTTGCAAATATCAGCTGAAAATCATGCTCATAATTAGCAGTTTCATTTACTATTATTTTCTGCAGATTATGGCTTCGCCCTTTTTCCATTCCTCCGTCATCTATACCATCAAGCATCATAAAACGTGGGAGTCTCATGTATGGTTTTTTCAAACTTGTAGTTAATAGCGCCAAATGGAAAAGATGCCGTAAAATAACCGCAGAACTTTCTGAAAAATTCTTCGAGCCATTAACATAAACAGTATTATCCTCAAAGCTGAATTTGACTTGTTTAGGATCTATAAACTCTGCCTGAAGATGGAAATCTTGCTTCAAAAGTCTAATGGTTGTAGATTCGATTTCATCCGACACATCAGATTTAAGTTTCTCTTCTTTCGACTCAAGAGATTCTATATAACTTTCCAGTCTTTCTTTCTCGGATTGGAGTCCATCTCTTGACCGCTGAAGATCCTCAATTACCGAATTAAGCTTCTGATGCTCATAAGCCTGATCGATTGCAGCATCAATAGCCCCCAATTCCCTCGAGACACTTTCAAACTCAATTTCATAAACAGTTTGCCAATTATTCGAGACAGAAGAATATTCTTCACTTAATTTCTTATAGTTTTTTTTCAATGCTGGTGAGTTTTTCTTTAATTTCTGAAGCTCTTTATTCTTGTGCTCTAATAAAAACTTTGATTCTTTTAGCTGAATAGCAATTTCGTTCTTCATCCTCAATAATTTAGATGCACCATCACCATCATCTAAATTTGACTTACACAAATGACAACCAGCATTATTCTCAGAGTGAAGTTCACTTAGACAACTCGGGCAAAATTGAAATTGCACTCCATTAAAATACTCTCTAGCCTTGCCAGACTCATTGAGATTGCGCAGTCTGGACTCTAATTCAGCAATAAACATTTCCGAATCAGCAATATCAAATGAGAGACGATCTATTTCGTCTCTATTCTTAAGCTCAAGAGACTTTGCTTTATTGAGAGATTTTCTTAACGCCTCAGTTTTTTCTTTATCATTCTGTAACCCATCACTTTCACTCCCCTGCCCGAGTTTAATCTCATTAAGTTTTGCAAGCAGTTCTTCTTTTTTTGTTTTTAATTCCAAAATACGCTCATCAATAAAATGAATGCTTTCAGATTGACCAGAACGGCCTAATATTTTAAATATGCTTTTAAGCTCACCGATGCTTTTAGTTAAATCAGAATCAACCTGCTTCAACCGAATCTGTGAAGTATATAAATCATCATCATAAATACCACAAAGATAATCGCCAACAGTTTCACGAGTCAAAGCTCGATCAAAGCTATCCACACGAAATATAGGGCTATGGAGAGATGGCTGATCTGCATACAAAACTCGTAAAATTTGGTGCATCGTCAGTATTGAAGCACCATCCCCCTGGGCTAACGGCATACCTAATATGTTGAAAATTATTTGAGAGAAACTTAATGATTTCTCAGAACGTTTGAAAGGGTGTTTTTGCCACTCACTAGGCGATGATTTCAATGCTAATTCAATCCCACCCATATAAAAAACAATAGGTTTTTGGTTTTCATTAGCAACTAACTCTCGTTTGAAACACACAGGAACATCATTAAGATAGACTTCGGTTAATGTTTCAGTACAGAGCAAAGCCTCCGGCTTCCATGGGATATTCTCCGCCCCCAAAGAATAGGCAAGCAAATCCATAATAGTAGTTTTTCCTGAGCTATTACGACCACGCAGGACATTAACTCCTTTATGGAACTTACAACTAAATGCCTGATGCCCTTGCTGGAACACTCTTAATTCACTGACTCGAAATGTTGGACTAAGAAAAGTCATATCGATACTCCATTAGCTGTGTTCTATCCTTTAAACCATCCTTACCCAATAGATGAAACTGTGAAAGCTTCTCAATAATGAAATCATATATTGAAGCTTTTTCATTTAGAAAACCTTTCATTTCAAGTAATAATCCATCAGGTATTTCCATTGGAGTTCTAATAATAACACCATGCTCTAACTTCTCCACATCTATTAGGCCAGCTGCCGCAAGACACTTTAACGCTGAGATTTGAATTTGGTGCATATCACGAAAAGTTGCCAATGGGCTTATTGGATCTCTGTACTCATTAACATATTTCTTAGCCTCTGCCTTAGCATCATTATGAGTTGCTGGCATTCTGATCTTGGAAACCAATGCAGGGAAAATCATATAAAAATCCAAAATGCGTATTTTTTCTACTTCAACTGCATTTAAATGATCAATAAGCGCGATCATACGAAATAGACAATGATATGCATCAAATGCAGGATGATAAATTAACATTTATCCCACCTTATATGACAATTTCCACCAAGAAAAAATAACAGGCCCAACAAATCAATAGCTGTTAGCTCGAGAAGATTCTCTCCTAACGTTGAATAAAGCGACTCAATGATTTGACTTATTTTATCATCCACAATGACTCTATCGCTATCACATTGTATTAATGGAGTAACCTTTAATAGAAAATCAAAATATATGCGATCAAGTATCAAAACAAATATTCTTTGTGCTGTTTTAGACGTTTGTCGCTTCATAATGGCTTTGGTCGCTTGCTCTTTCATAAGCTTCGCAGCCATTAATAAATCATTACGATTACCATCAGCTAGCTTCGCATCAAGCCCTCTTACGTCAGTTTCAGTCTGTGGCGTCATGTAGTGATTAAGTTTTTCACAAAACTCAATGCTGCGCTCACCAACACCATCTATCTTTAAGCGTTCATATAAATCAAGGAGCTCTCTACTTATACCTTGATGTGCATAAAAATGATTATGCTGGTCACGGCCGACAATACTTCCGCCACCATCGACTTTATTGTCTTTCTGTTGCGTAAGTTGTTCTGATTGATGAGTGGTGAACACAACCTAACCTCTCAGTGATGAGAATCGGATTGATCACGACCAACAATGTTACCGTTCGATACTTTGTTTCGGTTTTGGCTTACGTTGTAGTTATTGTCGTTTGATTTAATCTCAACAGCTGTTTTACGAGACGTATATACAACCCGAAGTGTCCAACCAGCCCCTAAACCAGCTAAAAGAGTAATGATGTGAGTAACCCATTCCATTCAAAAAGTCCCTATAAGGAGTTAAAGTTACAGAACATCATAGTGATTATCAATAACATGCACAACTGTAAGACGAATGGATATTGTATTATTTGTAATATTGTGATTCCTAACACTCACACCACTGTTTAAATATACAGTTAAATTGCTTTTTATACCATATCTATCTCGTAAATTTCACAAAATATTCGTAATAATTTGATTTTACTGCCTTTCTGTTTACTGGTCGCACCGCTGCTCAGTTATAATGTATTGTCCTGACCACTCTGATTGATTCCTACTATCCGAACATTTTGCTGCACTGCGTCACGTTTTAATACATTCCTGAGCACCGTCACGACTTCCGGGTCATCCCACCCGATAACGCCACTATCAACCAGATTTAACACCGCTGCGGCGTGCTCAGACGGTGTAGGCGTCATAACTGGCTTATCACCAGCGGTGAGCTTTCTACAGTTATTGACAGGACTCCGAGGCGCGGTGATACCGCTTTTTAAAGTCAAAGGCTCAACGGCCAAAAGCTTTGGAACAATGCGCCAGTCTGCTGATCGGGTAACGTGAACGTGATTAGCGCCGATGTGCGGGGCATAAATCCCGACGATGCGCTCGATATCTTCTTCGTAGTCGTTGACCTCATCAGTCACGTTGCGGGCCACCCTGACAGTCTGGCTATCGCGTGGCACATTCGCCCCGCCCTGCGCAGCGATGTATAAATCAAACTCTCCTTCATCGGCAGCAGCACGAGCCGCTTCGACGCGCTCGTCAAATTCCGAAGCGATACTGACGCCACGAGGCAGTTTGCGCAGCTCGCGATAAGCGCCCATTGTCGGCAAGCCAATCGGTTTAAATTGAGGTATGCGCCACGTCGACGCCCACGCCGTTACAGCGGCAGCGGTATCCTGTAGTGGTTTGCCTGTGTCATGATCGAGCTGGCCATCGAGGGCGTAACCGTCGATATTTTTTGCGATGTACTTCGCGATATAGCCCGCAGCACCACCCTGATTGAGATGCTTCGCCTGAAAGCGCTGTTTCGCAGCGCCCCGCTCGTCACCATCCTCTTTCAGGGCATAGCGGCGCATGATGTCGGTAATTTCTTTGCGCTGGCCGGGTTTGCAAAACAGCATCATGTGCCAGTGTGGCGTGCCGTCATGATGCGGCTCAACCACGCGCATTCCGTAAACCTGTAAATCGTTATCCTTAAACGCTGTACGCATCAGGCTCCAGATGTGGCACAGATAGCGCTGCGTATCTTTCGGGGTGTACGCCTCATCATTCCAGCCATGATTAAGCTGAACGGTTTTACTTTGCCCTTTGCCGACCTGACGAGTCGGGTGATATTTCGACGGTGCGGTCAGCGTGATAAACATCCCGACATCACCCTCATTAGCGGCATAACGCTCGATACCGGCGATGGTATTCATAAGCTCCATACGGCGGATCTCAGGGTTAGAAATACTCCCCATCACCTTACTGATGAGATCGATACGCTCACCGGTGACTTTATTTTCGAGTTCGCAGGATTTCAGGTATTCGAGGTTAGCCAGACGGCGAGAATGCACATCACGGATGGCGCTTTTGCTGGCATACGGTGAGCGGTCTTTATTGACTTCACCGGCAGCAATTAGCAGCGATTCATGCCAGCGCATACGCTGCGCCTTAAACTGGTTAATCCACCACTCGTCATTGATGAGACGCGCCACGGCGGAAAATGCCTGGCGGATTGTCATCTGACCTTTGCGGTATTTCTTCCAGAAAAGTGGTGTGATATTGAATGCACGCGCCGCGCCAGCCACATGACCATAAAGGTGAGCCTGCGCCTCATCAGTAAATAGCGATTCTTTGCCGTCGCGCGCTTCCGCCCAGGCATCGCTTAATTCCTCATACATGATGAAAAGCTGCGCGGCGATGCGGGCAGCGAATTTCTTCAGCTCTTTGTCATTCATTCCCGGCAGTCGGGCGTAGTTCTCGCGCTCGGTCAGGAACAGCAGAGAGGCATCAGCATTCATTTCGTTACGCTGATTGACGCGCTCGATGCGCGGCCATAAACGACGCAGGAATGTCGACTTGAGAAAATACAGCCCATGCATCGGGCTTTTGTTCCGGCGGATATAGTCGTAGCGCGAGGTAAAGAGCGAACTCAGGAAATATGGCAGGTAGTCAATCTTTGATAAAACGCCTTGCACCTGACGCAGTTCGTCACGTGTAAGAGGTCTCTCGCGCCCGATGGCCTCGCGGGGCGCGTTGAACGGGTAAGCACCGACAAATGGCTTGTCGGTGCTTTTGGAAAATGGCGGTGGAGGTGTAGGGGCAATGCGCCCCATTCTTTCAGCGGTCATTAACGCCAAACGCCTCCGCACACGCCTGACTGACTTGCTCAATTTGCGCTGCTAGCTCAGCGAAAGCGCGGGCTTCGCCCGTTAATGCATCATGCAACATCAGAGTCTTAACGAGCTGATCCAACTTAGTGTAATAGCCGACAACATCCAGCCATTCATTACCGGCATTTTTCCCGGTTTTAGCTGTTTTCTTCTCATGCAAAATAAACTGAAACTGATCACTGGTGACGACATAGCGGTCGCCAATTTCTATGCGAATGCTCATGCCTGCCCCCGGTAGTGTCTGGCGTTGGCTTCCAGCAGCGACTGACAATAAACACAACGTAAAGCTGTTGGATGGGCGGCGCGACGTTCAGCCGGAATTGGCCGGTCACAATCAACGCAAACCAAAACAGCAGCGCCACCCGATTTCAGTCGTGCGGCATCGACATGACGGGCCAGTGATTCGGCCTGTAGCTCCTGAACGTGATCCATATAATCTGGCATTGTCTTAACTCCTTTATGCATTCAGCTTGTTGAGCTCAGTCCGACAGGCGGCGCTCAACTCTTCGGTTAATTTGGCAAACTCATCAAAACTGGTTATCTGCTTTAAATAGATGGAGCGTTTAAGAAGCAAATTGACCATGTCCGACAAGAGATTTAATTGGTTCGCGTAGATAGCAATAACAGCCTCGATTTTTTCGCCGGTGCCTTTATCGCGTTTAATATCCTTCAGCGCTAAATCACCGTTATCCATTACAGTGACCTTTAGCCAGTTATTCAGTAATACGGACTTGTGCTTAGCCATTAGCAGCACTCCCCACGCAACAGCCCTGCGTTATGAAACTGCGTCGACTCCTGACTGAGTAACTCGATAATTTCAACCTTGTTCAGCTCACGCTCGGCGATGTGGCGAATCAGCCCGTCAATATGAGATGAGAATTTAGTCGCTGCATCCGCCTTCGCCTCAGCTCTGGCCTGCTGTAACAACAAAGAGAACTTAGCGCACTGCTTTCCTGTTTTAGTCATAACGACTTTCTCCAGATAAAAGGAAGCCCCGCACAATCAAGTGCGTTAAAAACACGGGTAATTAATTAATGCAGATATTGCTCGGGCTTAACCGATGTCAAAATTGTTGGAGCATGTTCAAACAAGCTGAATAATTCACGCAATGCGCGGAATAATTTTTCGCGCCAATAACATGCATCCTCATCAATACGCCAGTAGGGCTGATTAAATTCTTTCTCGGTTAAACCGGCATGCATAAATAAACTGCGACGCTGGCTGACAGTTAAATAACTGATATAAGCAATTTCACTCGCCCCCACCTGACGACGTTTTGAAAATGCTGCACGCAGCTCATCAATCGCGCAGGCCAGACGTTCACGGTCCACGTCACCCATCTCTTCAAATCGCATAGTTGCGTGGCGCTGTTTTAACTGCGCATGAAAACAGACCGTAAGGCGCTCACGCTCCATCATCTTGTTATAGAAATCGCAACTTTCCTGCCAGCGCGGAGCAGCAAGATATCGACCAACCAGACCGCGCAAACCTTCCGGTTGCTGAGCAACCACACCGAGCGTCATCACAGCCATTTCCATAACCTCTGGTTTTTCATGAAGGTGATGGCCGAACCGATCACACTCGGCTTGCGGGTGCGGATAATGATTCCTTTATGGCCGCGACCGTGGGTGATGGTGAAATTAATCGGAGTCAGGTTCTGCTGGTTACGCAAAAGCTGAGCAATGCAACGAGGCTCTTTCATTAAACTGCTCCTTATGCTGCAACTCGACCACGGCCAGACTTGCCGTAGCTGATGCGATTTTTCCAGTCATGCCACTCGGTCGGTGCATCCTCGACTAGTTGGGCGGCGTATTTATCCCATTCGCGACGGTTAACCCACAGCTCAGCTTTCCCACCCGGTTTCAGAGGGTCAGTCATGTAAAACGCAGGCAACTTGCCAGCCTTTGCCATCTCAACCACAGCACGAGGGGTTTTGCCGATATACAGCGCGAAGCCCTCCTTTGAAAGCAGGTCTGACGGAGCTGGTGACAACTTGACACTGTGATGCTTCGGTTTTTCATGATCAGAGATTTCCTCTCTAACTTCGTTTGAAATTTCAGATCTCGTACTCACTTTGCTATCCTCCATATTGTTTCCACGCCAATTAGAGCCAGTTAGAGTCAATTAGCGCCGATGGGAACTTATCAACTAACGTAAAGATTACGGAGTTACGTATTTTATGTCAACACAAGTAGCTGAGAAACTGAAGCTCATGCGTGAGTCAGAGCGTCTAAAAATGAAGGAACTCTCTGAAATTACAGGGATTAACTACACTACATACGCTGGGTATGAACAGGGGAAAGCCCGGATGTCTCTTGAAAACGTCCAAAAGCTTTTCAAGCCAACGCGTTTCCGTAAGTACCGTGATTGGTTTTTATTTGACGAAGTGGATCCATCATCCGGGCAAATTGCGCCGGCACTCGCACACTTTGGGCCAGAAAACGAAACATCATCCCACTCCGACCAAAAGACTGGCTAACGGTCTACGGGGCTTATCTGTGCAGTAAATGCACAAAAGAAGATTGCTACATAAACACGCGTGAAAGAGTACCCAGCCGTATCATCGAGGTGACCTATGTCCGTTAAAAAACTCGATGATGGCCGATATGAAGTGGACGTTAGACCGCAGGGCGCAGACGGAAAACGCATCCGGCGGAAATTCAGTACAAAGGGCGAGGCTCAGACGTTTGAGCGTCATGTACTCGTTAACTATCACAATAAGGAATGGCTTGAGAAACCGGCAGACCGGCGCAAGCTGACAGAACTGCTGGACCGATGGTGGATCTATCATGGAAAAACCCACGCAAGGGGCGAGATAGAAAAGGGTCGCCTGACGACGATAATCACGAGGTTTGGGGATATGGGCATTCACAGGGCCGACCAACTGACCAAAAAATCAATTATCGATTATCGCGTAACCCTAATGAATGAAGGACTCAAGCCATCCAGCGTAAACAGGCACGTCGCCATACTGAGCGGCATGTTTACCAAACTTATTGATGCTGACGAGTATCACGGCGGCAATCCTCTTCATGAGGTGAAACGCCTTAAAGAAGCTCAAACAGAAATGGCGTTCCTGTCCACCGATGAGATAGAGATGCTGCTCTCGCGGCTGGAAGGAGACGAATTGAATGTGGCACTGATCTGCCTGGCTACTGGTGGCCGGTGGGGCGAGGTTTCAGGTTTGAAGGCTGAGCACATCATTCAGCAGGTGGTCACCTTCATGAAAACCAAAAACGGGAAACGACGCTCAGTGCCGATTTCTGTCGAGCTGGCGGAGCGCATTAAGACCAAAAACAGCGGTCCACTGTTTAGGGCAAAATACAGCACTGTCCGCAGAATATTGAAAGAGATAAAGCCCGATCTGCCTGATGGGCAGGCGGTACACGTAATGAGGCATACATTCGCCACACACTTTATAATGAATGGAGGTAATATAATTACATTGCAGCGCATTCTAGGGCACTCGAACATCCAGCAAACGATGATTTACGCGCACTTTGCCCCGGACTTTTTACAGGATGCAGTGATACTCAACCCGCTGTCCAAAATGTCCAGAATGTGTCCACAAACCAGAGTTAACTAGAGCTAATCAGAGCGATATGAGTAATTTAACTAGTTGTAATTTAAAAGAAAACACTGATAACTCAGAGGTTGCAAAGCCAGTAATTGGTCGCATTCACTCCTTTGAATCCTGTGGCACCGTCGATGGCCCGGGCATCCGTTTTATCACCTTCTTCCAGGGCTGCCTGATGCGCTGCCTGTATTGCCATAACCGCGATACCTGGGATACCCACGGCGGCAAAGAAATCACGGTCGAAGAACTTATGAAAGAAGTGGTGACCTATCGCCACTTTATGAATGCGTCAGGTGGTGGCGTGACGGCGTCCGGCGGCGAAGCTATCCTGCAGGCTGAATTCGTGCGCGACTGGTTCCGCGCCTGCCGTAAAGAAGGCATTCATACCTGCCTTGACACCAACGGTTTTGTCCGTCGTTATGACCCGGTGATTGATGAATTACTGGAAGTGACTGACCTGGTGATGCTCGATCTCAAACAAATGAACGATGACATCCACCAGAATCTGGTCGGCGTGTCGAACCATCGTACGCTGGAGTTCTGCCGTTATCTGGCGAATAAGAATATTAACGTCTGGATCCGTTATGTCGTGGTGCCGGGCTGGTCTGACGACGATGATTCCGCGCATCGTCTCGGCGAATTTACCCGCGACATGGGCAACGTCGAGAAAATTGAACTCCTGCCTTATCACGAGTTGGGTAAACATAAATGGGTGGCGATGGGCGAAGAGTACAAGCTGGACGGCGTCCATCCGCCGAAGAAAGAGACCATGGACCGCGTCAAGGGCATCCTTGAGCAGTACGGTCATAAGGTCATGTACTGAGACAGACAGCCTCTTCGGAGGCTGTTTTTACATCCCCTCTTCCATCGCCGCGAGCATTTGAGCCAGTATCGGCGCACTCACAACACCCGGTTTCCACAACGCCACCAGCGGATGCGTCAGCCCACGCGCCCCCATTTCGGTGTCGATCCGACTGACCCCATCCAGCCGCTCGGCGGCAAAATGATCCGGCAAGAATGCCCAGCCATATCCGCTTTGCAACATCCCTTCCAGCAAGGTGATTTCATTGACGTGAATCAGTTGGTCAGCAATACGAATCCGCCCCGCCAGCGACGGCGGCAGGTCACGAAACGGCATCAACTGGGGCTGAGAAGCCAGGTGCAGTAATGAAACCGGCTGTTTCGGGAAATAGTCTTCACGGGCGTACACCGCAAGGGACACGCTGCCCACCGCCCGCCAGTGCAGATGATCGTTCACCGAGCGATTCACCGCCTGAAAAAGACCGAAATCAACGCTGCCTTCATCCAGCCATTGCTCTGCCTGCACGCGTTCGCAGGCAATCATATCCAGCTGAATATGCTGCGCCTGCAGCTGTTCGGCCAGCCGCAGCAACAATGCCCGGGGCGTAAACAGGTCATAGCACAGCGTCAGCCGCGTTTCGATTCTGTCGGGGATCTGCCTGGCAATTCGGGAAAAGGCGTCGGCCTCGTGCAAAAACAGCCGGGCCTGGCGATAGAGGAGCTGACCCTGCGGCGTCAAGGTGAGCGGCCGCGTGGTGCGGTCCAACAGTGTATAACCGAGATCGACTTCCAGGTAATCCAGCAGCTCGCTGACCGTCGTCCTGTCTTTTTTCAGCTTTTTAGCCGCCTGTGTCAGCGTGCCGGTTTCACACACGCAGGCAAAGGCTTCAATCTGGGCAAGCGTAAAGCGCAGCAGTTCCATTGGGTGTCCTTTTTCGCAATGCAGCGGACACCTTACCGGAGTGTGAGATAAGAAAAAAGCCTGTCGGGCGACAGGCTTTGGCTATCAGGCGTGCGCCACCGGCGTCGGGTGGTGCCCGGCTTTTCGCAGCAACATCAGCAGATAGATAAACGACACGCTGGCAATCATCACAAACAGCACGTTGTCAGAATAGTTCTGCATCAGCATCGCGGTAAACGTGGGGCCAAGCAGGCTGCCGATGGTATAGCTCAGCAGCAGCGCCTGGTTCATCGCCACCAGCTGATGGTGTTCAACTTTTTCGCAGGCCCAGGCCATTGCCACCGGGTAGAGCGTAAAGCCAGCAGCTCCCAGGATAAACAACGTCGGGGCCATTGCCGCTCCGCTCAGCATCGCCAGACAGCCGAGGATAACCACAAACACCTGCACGCGCAGAACCAGCAGACGACCATAGCGATCTGCCAGCCGTCCGACTGGCCATTGGCCGACAATCCCTGCACTGACCATTACCGCCATCCAGAAGCCAATTCCGGCATCGCTCACGCCCTGGTGATTAAGCCACAGCGGCATCAGCCCATACAGAGAACCTAATACGATCCCGGAGATGATGCAGCCGTTAACGCCCAAACGCGCGTGGCGCAGTCTCAGCATTGGCCAGACCTGAGTCGGGGCATGCTCTTCCTGCGGTTGATTAACGATACGGGTAAACAGCAGTGGTAAAATTGCGGCCAGAACCATACCGGTGACCCAGGGCAGCACGCTCATCAGGTCGGTCGGCAATTTGCTGACCATTAGCTGGCCCAGGACGGTGCCTACGTAATACACCATCATATACGCCGCCAGCAGACGACCACGGTTACGTGACGTTCCGCTGCACATCAGTGCGCTTTCGACGACGACCCAAATCATTGCGCAGCCGACGCCTGCGAGGAATCGCCAGCTCAGCCAGCTCCAAAAGCCCACGGTCAGCCCCAGTCCCACGCAGCCCACTGCGAACATCAGTGACGCGAGATAGTAGCTGCGGTTAAAACCAAAATGCTTGATTAAACGTCCGCAAAGCAGCGTGCCCACCAGATTCCCGGTGAAATAGGACGAGCCGACCATGCCAACCTGCCAGGTGGGCAGATGCTCATGGGCGAGCCAAAGCGGAACGAGCGTGTTCAGCACTGCGATCGCCAGCGTCAACAAAAGTAAGCCACAGAGCAATAACAGCACTGGGCGGGAATACGTGGACATGGATAAAAAAACCGTGAGGAAGTTCAGAATTCGAGCGCATCATGCCACTGCCATTGGCAAAGTCAATTCCCCGCAGGCCAGAGCTGACGCGGTTTTCAGAGGAACAATAGAAGTTTTTTATCTAGCGGAACGGCAATGGAATTTATTATTAAATTATTCCATTGTTTTTATTAGCTAATTGGTAAAACGGCAACTTATTTTCAGTTGAAAAATTTCATGGAACACGCGCATTTTTTATTGCGCCGGACCGTCGCAGTCCGGCGCAATAAACGCCTTAGCTGGCGATAGCCATGCCCACGGTCATGTGCAGACCATAGAACACGCCACGACCAATCAGCTCGCCAACCACCACCAGCACAAAGGCCAGACTCAGCAGCGGGATAGCGGGTTGACGCCCTTTCAGCTGTGGTGCAACCCAGCAGACCAGCGCCAGTGCGAGAGCCACCAGACGCCACGCCATCAGCGAACCATAGGCCGGAACCAGCGCTGAAGCCTGCACAATGGAGCTGTGGATCGTGGCCAACTCGCTGCCCTGCATCACCACCACCATCGCACTGACCAGCAGCGCCACCAGCGATACCACCGGCAACAGACGCATGGCCCAACCGTTGACGCCAGCCACGCGCAGTAGCAGATAACCCAGCAGTGGCCCACCGATGAACATCGTCAGGAAGAAGCTCATCGGCGTCCAGACGCTGTACCAGGTTGGTACGGTGTCGATAGTGTTATACACCCGCACCATCATCCAGACGAAGATAACGCCCAGCACCATGGTCAACACCAGCCACAGATTACGCAGAGACTGCGGCAGCTTGTTAATGACCGCCAGAAGCCAGCCGATACCGCCCACGGCGAAGAACACGGAGCCGCTGGCAATTTCATTACTCAGCGACGACGCGCCAATGCGGTTCAATGAGTTAAACGCCCGCAGCGGTGAGCCCAGGTGCAGGATAGACGCGATGAAGCCCAGCCCCATCAGCACCCACAGCCCAAACATGCTCAGTATCACCAGACGCTGCTGCTCGCGAGAGAGTTCGCCTTTCATCAGCGCCAGGGCCAGAACAATAAAACCACCGGCAACGCACTGCCCGAGGACCGTGAAGATCATCAGCGGCCATTCATGCCATCCACTTCCCATCTTAAACCTCCTTCGGGTTTGCCAGGTAGCCGGTGGTGTCACCCGTCGGACGGCTGTTGGCGTTAGGTTTGATAACAATGCTTGGTTTGGTGAAGTGCGCCGACGGCAACGGCGCAACGGCGGCCAGCTGACCATGCGTTTTACGCAGCTCTTCAATTGGGCCGAAGTCCAGCGCACGCAGTGGACAGGACTCAACGCAGACCGGCTTTTTACCGTCGGCCACACGCTCATGGCAACCGTCGCACTTGGTCATATGGCCTTTGGCTTCGTTGTACTGCGGCGCGCCGTACGGACACGCCATATGGCAGTAGCGACAACCGATGCAAACATCTTCATTCACCACGACAAAACCATCTTCACGCTTATGCATCGCCCCGCTCGGACAGACTTTGGTACAAGCCGGGTCTTCGCAGTGGTTGCAGGCGATTGACAGGTAGTAGGCGAACACGTTTTGATGCCAGGCACCGTTATCTTCCTGCCAGTCGCCACCGGCATATTCATAAATGCGACGGAAGCTGACGTCCGGGGTTAAATCTTTGTAGTCTTTACAGGCCAGCTCGCAGGTTTTGCAACCGGTGCAGCGACTGGAATCAATAAAAAATCCATACTGAGTGGTCATCGGTTACTCCTTACGCTTTAACGACCTGAACGAGGTTGGTGTGCGAGGGGTTGCCCTTCGCCAACGGGGACGGACGCTGGGTGGTCAGCACGTTAATACAGCCCGCCTGATCCACACCTTTCGCATCCGGGGCATACCATGCGCCCTCACCTAACGCCACCACGCCCGGCATCATGCGCGGGGTGACCTTCGCTTCAATGTGTACTTCACCGCGCGCGTTGAAAATTTTCACGCGATCACCGTTGGCGATACCACGCTTTTTAGCGTCCATCGGGTTGATCCACATTTCCTGGCGGCAGGCCGCTTTCAGGACATCCACGTTGCCGTAAGTCGAGTGGCAGCGCGCTTTGTAGTGGAAACCAGTCAGCTGGAGCGGATAGTCTTTGGTCAGCGGATCGTCGTAGTTTTCAAAACCTGGGGTGTAGATCGGCAGGGGATCGATTACATCGCCTTCCGGCAGTTGCCAGGCGGCGGCAATCTCAACCAGCTGCGCCGAATAGATTTCGATTTTGCCAGATGGAGTGGTCAGCGGATTAGCCGCCGGGTTCTCACGGAATGCCTTATAAGCGACGTGATGCCCTTCCGGGTCGCGCTGTTTATAGATGCCCTGCTGGCGGAACTCATCAAATGAAGGCAGGCCAGGGATCTGTTGACGTGACTGCTCATACAGATGGCGCATCCACTCTTCCTGAGTACGGCCCTCGGTGAATTTCTGCTCGACACCCATCCGTTTTGCCAGCTGGCTGGTCATTTCATAGATGGTTTTGCATTCAAAACGAGGCTTGATGACCTGATCGGCGAAGATGACATACGACATATTGCCGCAGGACGCATCCAGCGCGAAGTCCATCTGTTCAGACGCGGTGCAGTCTGGCAGCAGGATATCGGCATATTTCGCCGAGGAGGTCATATGGCAGTCCACCACCACAATCAGCTCACATTTTTTGTCATCCTGTAGGATGTCATGGGTGCGGTTGATGTCGGAGTGCTGGTTAATGATGCAGTTCCCGGCGTAGTTCCAGATCATCTTGATCGGCACATCGAGTTTATCTTTGCCGCGCACGCCATCGCGTGTGGCGGTCATTTCCGGGCCGCGCTCAATAGCATCGGTCCACATAAACATCGAAATGCTGGTTTCAACCGGGTTTTCCAGGGTCGGCATACGTTCAAACGGCAGATCGTAAGAGCCTTCACGGGCACCGGTGTTACCGCCGTTAATGCCGACGTTGCCGGTCAGAATCGACAGCATGGAAATTGCACGGGTGGCAATCTCACCGTTAGCATGGCGCTGCGGACCCCAGCCCTGGCTGATAAAGGCCGGTTTGGCGGTGGCAATTTCGCGCGCCAGCTGAACAATGCGCTCTGCCGGGATCCCGGTGACCGAGGATGCCCACTGCGGGGTTTTCGCGATGCCGTCTTTGCCCTGACCGAGAATGTAGGCTTTATAGTGACCGTTCGCTGGCGCACTGGCAGGCAGCGTTTTCTCATCGTAGCCAACACAATATTTGTCGAGGAACGGCTGATCGACCAGATTTTCGCTGATCATCACCCACGCCAGGCCCGAGACTAACGCCGCATCGGTCCCGGGACGAATAGGGATCCATTCATCTTCGCGGCCCGCGCCGGTATCGGTATAACGTGGATCGACGATGATCAGACGGGCGTTTGATTTCTGACGGGCCTGTTCGAGATAGTAGGTTACCCCGCCGCCGCTCATGCGGGTTTCGCCCGGGTTATTTCCGAACAGAACCACCAGCTGGCTGTTTTCGATATCTGACGGACTGTTGCCGTCGGCCCAGCCGCCATAGGTGTAATTCAGACCTGCAGCAATCTGTGCGGAAGAGTAGTCGCCGTAATGATTCAGGTAACCGCCGCAGCAGTTCATCAGACGTGCGATCAGCGTTTTTCCCGGTGGCCACGAGCGGGTCATGGTGCCACCCAGCGTGCCGGTGCCGTAGTTCAGGTAAATAGATTCATTACCGTAATCTTTGATCAAGCGCTGCATGTTATTGGCGATGGTGTCATACGCCTCTTCCCAGCTAATGCGCTCGAATTTACCTTCACCACGTTTACCGACGCGTTTCATCGGATACTTCAGGCGGTCCGGATTATAAACACGGCGGCGCATGGAGCGCCCGCGCAGACACGCGCGTACCTGGTGTAAACCGTCGTAGTTATCATCGCCGGTGTTATCGGTTTCAACATATTTGATCTCGCCATCAACCACATGCATACGCAGTGGGCAACGGCTACCACAGTTCACCGTACAGGCGCTCCAGACAACTTTTCCGGCAGCCCCTGCGGGCGCGATGGCGTCTGCTGCATTAGCAATACGGGTAAAGGGTAAAGTGAATGCGCTACTGGCCATTGCCAGTCCGCCAATAGCCGAGGTTTTCATCAAACCTCGACGGCTGACTTCCGCAGTCAGCAGCGCGTCGGGGGCTTTAATTTTCATGGATACTCACTTCATTGCTCATTGAAATGATCAATTCGCTATATAGTTTTATATATAACGAAATCAGTCTTTTTTAGAGTTTTATATACTGTTTATAATTCGAAGGGAGTATCCCTGCTTTCGACTGAAGGGTTATTGTTCAGTATCAAGACAGGTATAAAAAAAGCGCCCGGAGGCGCTTTTTCAGGAAGGATTGTGACAGCGTCAGCTTAGCCGATGAACTCAAGACCGTTCATGTACGGACGCAGCACTTCTGGCACGGCAATACGACCGTCAGCCTGCTGGTAGTTTTCCAGCACGGCAACCAACGTACGCCCTACCGCCAGACCAGAACCATTCAGGGTGTGAACCAGACGGGTTTTCTTGTCAGACTTGCTGCGGCAGCGAGCCTGCATACGACGCGCCTGGAAATCCCAGCAGTTAGAGATAGAAGAGATTTCACGATAGGTGTCTTGCGCCGGCAACCAGACTTCGAGGTCATAGGTTTTACGTGCGCCAAAGCCGATATCGCCACTGCACAGCAGCACTTTACGGTATGGCAGGCCGAGCAGCTGCAGCACTTTTTCTGCGTGACCGGTCATTTCTTCCAGTGCGTCCATCGAATCTTCAGGACGTACGATCTGTACCATCTCAACTTTGTCGAACTGGTGCATACGGATCAGACCACGCGTGTCACGCCCGTAAGAACCCGCTTCGGAGCGGAAGCACGGCGTATGCGCGGTCATTTTGATCGGCAAGTCGTCTTCGTCGATGATTTCATCGCGCACAAGGTTGGTCAGCGGGACTTCAGCGGTTGGGATCAACGCGTAGTTGCTGCTGTCTGCTTCTTCATCCAGTGGACGGGTATGGAACAGGTCGCCACCAAACTTAGGCAGTTGCCCGGTGCCATATAACGTGTCCTGATTCACCAGGTACGGGACATAGTTTTCCATGTAGCCGTGCTGTTCGGTGTGCAGATCCAGCATGAACTGGCTCAGCGCACGATGCATACGGGCGATTTGGCCCTGCATGACAACAAAACGGGAACCGGTCAGCTTAACCGCCGCCGCAAAATCCAGGCCTTTCGCCATTTCGCCTAACGTAACGTGATCGCGGACTTCGAAGTCAAATTTACGCGGCTCGCCCCAGCGGCTGACTTCAACGTTATCGCTGTCATCTTTACCGTTAGGTACGCAGTCATCAGGGATGTTTGGCAGGGTCAACGCGATATCACGAATTTCAGCCTGCAGCTCATCGAGCTCAGCTTTCGCGGCATCCAGCTCTTCACCCAGCTTGTTGACTTCCAGGCGTAATGGCTCGATGTCTTCCCCGCGCGCTTTCGCCTGGCCAATGGATTTCGATCGCGAGTTGCGTTCTGCCTGCAGGTTTTCAGTGTTTACCTGCAGAACTTTACGACGCTCTTCAAGAGCGACCAGCTTATCTACATCCAGCTTAAAGCCCCGGCGTGCCAGTTTTTCTGCGACTGCGTCTGGCTCGGTACGCAGCAGATTGGGATCGAGCATGCTTATCCTGTGCTTATCGAATTAGTAAAATGAGAAAACGACCGCAGCCTGCGGTCATTAGAGATTCAGCGATAACCTTACCGCAACGCCCTGTTTAGCGGTAGCGTTTTGTGGGGCTATTTTGATCCTGCTCGGTAAGCCAGGCGAGCTTTTCACCAATCTTACCTTCAAGGCCACGAGATGAAGGGGTGTAATAGCGCGTTTGCGACATTTCTTGCGGGAAATAGACCTCGCCCGCCGCGTAGGCGTTTGGCTCATCGTGGGCGTAACGATACTCCTGACCGTAACCCATTTCTTTCATCAGTTTCGTCGGGGCATTGCGCAGATGTACCGGCACGTCGTAATCCGGACGTTCCAGCGCATCGGCCATTGCCGCTTTAAAAGCGGTGTAGACCGCGTTGCTCTTCGGCGCACAGGCCAGATACACAATCGCCTGCGCGATAGCGCGTTCACCTTCGGACGGGCCAACGCGGGTGAAGCAATCCCATGCCGAAATAGCCACCTGCATCGCGCGTGGATCGGCATTACCCACATCTTCCGAGGCAATCGCCAGACAACGACGGGCGACGTATAACGGGTCGCCACCGGCGGTGATAATGCGCGCATACCAGTAAAGGGCGGCATCAGGCGAGCTACCGCGAACGGACTTATGAAACGCCGAGATCAAATCGTAGAAACGGTCGCCTTTGTTATCAAAACGCGCGCTGCGTTCCCCGGCGATTTCGGTAAGTAATTCAGGCTTTAGTACACGTTTACCGGATGCATCCAGTTCCGCCATGTCGGCCATCATTTCCAGCGTATTCAGCGCGCGACGGGCATCCCCGTTGACCAGTTCCGCAATCGCACGCCGGGTATCGTCGGGTAACACAATATCCTGCCCGCCGTAACCACGCGTGCTGTCGGTCATCGCCTGGGTTAACACCTGCTCGATATCCTCGACGGTCAACGATTTCAGCAGATAAACGCGGGCCCGCGATAGCAATGCCGAGTTGAGTTCAAAAGAGGGATTTTCGGTAGTCGCGCCGATGAAAAAGATGGTGCCGTCTTCAATATGCGGCAGGAAGGCATCCTGCTGGCTTTTGTTGAAGCGATGGACTTCATCGACGAACAGAATGGTACGTCGCCCGGCGTTGCGATTCTGCCGGGCACGTTCGATAGCTTCACGGATCTCTTTCACACCGGACGTAACCGCAGAAATGCGTTCCACGTCGGCGTTGGCATAGCGGGCAATGACTTCCGCCAGCGTCGTTTTCCCGGTGCCCGGCGGCCCCCACAAAATCATCGAATGCAGATGCCCTGCTTCGATGGCCCGTGGCAGCGGTTTGCCGTTAGCCAGCAGATGCTGCTGGCCAATGTACTGCGCTAAATTTTCTGGCCGCATACGGGCGGCCAGAGGTTGAAACGCATTATCCGAAAAATCGAGCGAAAGATTGCTCACGCGCGCCTCTTATTTACGCTGATCGTCCACCGTTACTCCTTTAGGCGGAGTAAAGGTAAATTTAGATGCGTCCACCGCGCCGTTCTGCTGGGACTTCAGCTGATAGCTGCTGCGCTGATCGTCCTGCTCAATGGCGCTGAACTGATGAATGGTGCCGTCACGGCTGACGTTGATGGTGAACTCTTTCAGGTTCCCGTTATTGCCTTTCGGCGTCAGCACGAAGTCATCACCGCTCTGCTTAATATTGTACTGCTGCCAGTCGCTGGACTGATTGCGAGCAATCAGCATAAACGGCGTATTGCTGGTGGCGTCTTTCAGCCAGGTGGCGGTGGCCTGCTCAACAAACGGGTTGTAGAACCACAGCGTTTTACCGTCAGACACCAGAATACTTTCATCCGGCTGCGTCATGTGCCAGTTAAAGAGGTTAGGACGCTTGACGGATAACTCACCCTGCCCGTCCTGTACCGCGCTGCCGCTGCCATCGGTCACTTTTTGGGTGAAGCTGGCGTTAAAGCTGCTGACTTTATCCAGACGGCTTTTCAGATCGCTGGCCGCATCGGCCCAAGCTTGGCTCACGACAAAACTGGTCAGTAAGGCACAGGTGATGGCAAATTTTTTCATCTTCATTCCTTAAATGCGTCACTCCCGACGCGGGAAGTCTCTTTGTCCCCACTGTAGGCTTAGCGCCTACAGTGAGACAGGAGAAAATACTGATTTTTTGGTTGTTTACGCAACTTTTCAAACGCAGCGTTTAGTCAAACGGCGGTGGGGCAAGCACTTCACGGTTGCCGTTATGGCCCGCTTCACTGACGATGCCCTGCGCTTCCATCTGTTCGATGATACGCGCGGCGCGGTTATAGCCGATGCGGAACTGACGCTGAACGCCGGAAATGGATGCCTTACGTTTTTCGGTGACAAAATTCACCGCCTGATCGAACAGTTGATCAAGCTCTTCGCCGTTGTCCAGAGCGGCAGACCCGCCCTCGCTTTCGCTATCAGAGGTAATGCCGTCAACGTATTGTGGACGACCGCGCGCCTTCCAGTCCTGAACCACGGCATGCACTTCCTGGTCACGAACAAAAGCGCCGTGAACACGCGTCGGTGCTGCGCTGGAGTTCGGGCCAGAATAGAGCATGTCACCCATCCCCAGCAGTGATTCCGCGCCGCCCTGATCGAGAATGGTGCGGGAGTCAATTTTGCTCGACACGGTAAAGGCGATACGGGTCGGAATATTGGCTTTAATCAGCCCCGTGATGACGTCAACCGACGGACGCTGCGTGGCAAGAACCAGGTGAATACCAGCGGCACGCGCTTTCTGCGCCAGGCGGGCGATAAGCTCTTCCACCTTCTTACCGACGGTCATCATCAGGTCTGCAAATTCATCCACCAGCACCACAATGTACGGCAGTTTTTCCAGCGTCGGATGCACTGCATCCATGCTGTCGCCCGGTTTCCAGTACGGATCCGGAATTGGGCGACCCATTTGAGCCGCCTGCGCAATCTTCTCGTTGTAGCCTGCAAGGTTACGCACCCCGAGCGCGGACATCAGTTTATAACGACGTTCCATTTCATTGACGCTCCAGCGCAGGGCGTTGGCAGCATCCTTCATGTCCGTCACTACTTCAGTCAGCAAGTGTGGGATCCCTTCGTAAACCGACAGCTCCAACATTTTGGGGTCGATCATGATAAAGCGCACGTCTTCCGGCGTCGCTTTATACAGCATACTGAGGATCATGGCGTTGACGCCCACCGATTTACCGGAACCGGTAGTACCGGCCACCAGCAGGTGAGGCATTTTCGCCAGGTCGGCAATCACCGGTTCACCGGCAATGTCTTTACCCAACACGATGGTCAGCGGGGACGGGCTTTCACGGAACTTGGCGCAGTCCAACACTTCACGCAGGTAAACGGTCTGACGCTTTTTGTTCGGCAATTCCAGGCCCACATACGGCTTGCCTGGGATAACTTCAACCACACGCACCGCCACCGTAGACAAGGAACGTGCCAGGTCACGAGACAGGTTCGAAATGCGCGCGGCCTTAACGCCAGGAGCCAGATTCAGCTCAAAACGGGTGATCACCGGGCCTGGGGAATAGTTCACCACGTCCGCTTTGATGCGGAAATCGGCCAGACGCGTTTCAACCAGACGGGCTGTCTGCTCAAGGGCAAAGGTATCAACCGGCTCAACTTCGCTCGGCGGCGGGGTCAACAGATCCAGCGATGGCAGCGGCGTGGTCGGTTTTTGCAGCGGACGGTCGTCCCCGTTACGCATCAGCAGCGGGTGAATGAGGCTTTCCTGCGGCTGGGGCGCTGGCGCTTGTTGTGGCTGTTGATAAGCCTGTGGCTGATACGTCTGCTGCTGCTGAGGCTGAACAACCTGCTGTGGTTGCTGATAAGCCTGCTGCGGTGCCATCGGCTGCGGCTGCTGGTAAGCCTGCTGCGGCTGTTCCGGCATTGCGCTTGGGGTGAACAACGGTGCTCTTGGCGACTCATCAACCAGGGTTTTCATCGGCGAGAATTCATAATCTGCCGTTGAGAACGGACTCGCCCCTTGCGGCTGTTCGCTGGAATAACGTTGCTGCTGCGTCGCCGCAAACTGGCGAGCCAGCTCGGCTTCCGCGGCGTTATCTTGGTCTTCCTGCGATGGTTCTTCGTACTGTTCGCCGTAACGCTGCTGCTGCGTCGCCGCAAACTGACGGGCCAGTTGGTCCTGATGCATCTCATCGGCTTCTTCATCGCCCATCAGCTCATCGGTGTAATGCTGATTAAGCCCCTCTTCACGTGCGCGCTCTTCTGCCATGCGCTGCGAAGGCAACTTAATGCCAAACGAAGCCGACGCCAGCTCGCGGCGAGTAGGCACGCGCACCCGATTCGGACGCGGTAACTGCGGGCCAATGCCCTCTTTGATTTGTGGACGCGGGGCGTCAGCCGGGCTGAACATCTGTGCTGCTGACGCCGCAGCGGTTGCCGCGCTGGCCGCCGCTGTTGCCTGATGAACGCTGGCGGCCACAGGTGCAACGGCTGCCATCGGATCAATCGCCGGGGCAGGGGGTACAGGCATGGTTGGCATTGGCGTGGTCGGTATCACGGTCGCCGGTTCAGGCGTTGGCTGATACCACGCGGCAAGCTGCTCACGCTCACGCGCCCGCTTCTCTTCCACTTCTTCGAAGTAGTAAAGCGGTGGACGCTGCGGTTTGATTTCTTCTTCCGGAGCGACTTCTGGCATCGGCGGCGGAGTCTGCTCCACTGGTGGCACATACGCAGGCTGAGCGTGATACTCAGGCTCTGGCTGCCAGTGCTGCTCAGGTGGCGCGTATTGCGGCTGTTCCGGTTCCGGCCACAGTTCTTCAATGGAAGGGGGTTGACGGAAGGCTTCCGGTTGGACGTATTCAGGTTGCGTCACCGGAGCCTGCGGTGGCCAATTGTCCGGCGACGGCGCAATAACGGGTTCAGGGGTATGCGGCGTCGGGACTGGCTGCCATTCGACACTCTGCGGTGCCATTTCGACACCCGATACAGCCCCCATGGCATCGCCAGAAGCAACATCCGTCACTGCGGGTGCAACCATCGCCGGAGCGGCCGTTTCAGCCCAGGTCTGGACTGACGCAGTCGCGGCGGCGGCTGCAGCAACCGGGGCCGCAATAGAGTGGCCGTTCATCAACGGGTCGTTATCATCCCACGCCGGTGGATGAACCGCGGTAGTGCCAGAGAACAACACATCATCCGCATCGGCGGCCTGACCGCGAGCGCTATAATGAACATCACTCTCAGGTTCATCCATTCGACGACCAGAGAACAGCGCCGCGTCGGTTTTGCGTCCCATCGGGTTGCTGAACTTATCAGCAATGCGCTGCCGACGAGCCAGCGCACCGCGAAGAATACGGGCCCGACGCCCTTCTTTACGCGGTTCGGCGACATACTCATCTTCGTCGTCTTCAAACTCTTCTTCATCAATCCAGGTGTCGTCGCGACGCGTCCGATTGCTGGCGAAGGTCAGAATATTGAGGATCCAGTTGCCGATTTTCTCAGCAATGCTCACCCAGGACCAGCCGGTGAACAGCGTCAGGCCAGCGGCCCAGATGCACAACAGTGCCAGGGTGCCGCCGCTGCTGTGCAACATCGGCTGTAACGCCGTGCTCAGCAGGCTGCCGATCACACCGCCGGAAGCGAAATACCAGATATCATCCGCGTTGATTGCGGCAAGTCCGCACATGGTGAGGATCATCGCCAGCACGCCAATCAGGCGTAGCGCAACGGCAAAGTAATCGACGTATTCGTCACTGGCCTGATGCCGGTATGCAAACCAGCACGCGCCGATAATCATCACCGGCAGGGTATAAGCCATGATGCCGAAAATGAAGAACAGCGTATCCGCGAACCACGCCCCTGGCATTCCACCAAGATTATGGATCGGTTCATGCCAGGCGGTTTGTGACCAACTGGGATCGGAAGGGTTGAAACTAAGCAATGCTGCCATCAGCCAGATGGCAAAAAGAGAACAGAGGATTAGGAACGCTTCCAGGAGTCGGCGCCCGCTGCTTAATCTGTTAATGGTGACTTCTTTTTCTTCAGTGTATTCCTGGCTCAAGAAAGGCTCTCCAGGTCCTTGATGCTAAAACGGACAACAGCGCCGGGTCTCCCCGGCACTGTTGCTGTATGGATTACCAGGAGTGTAATCAACTTACGCTGATTTTGCACCTGTTCCGTGTTAGCGCGTCTTAATTACCAGACGATTACTCTGCTTAACCTCTTCCATAACCACGTAGGTACGGGTGTCATTCACGCCTGGCAGGCGCAGCAGGGTTTCACCTAACAACTTACGGTACGCTGACATGTCCGGTACACGGGTTTTCAACAGGTAGTCGAAATCACCGGAAACCAAGTGACACTCTTGAATTTCTTCAAGTTTTTGCACAGCGGAGTTAAATTGCTCAAACACATCCGGGGCGCCACGATTCAGAGTTATCTCAACAAAGACCAGCAGCGATGCATCCAGATAATGCGGGTTCAGCAGCGCGGTGTATCCCTGAATAAACCCTTGTCTTTCCAGCCGACGAACACGCTCAAGGCAAGGCGTCGGAGAAAGTCCCACTCGTTTAGAAAGCTCAACGTTGGAAATTCGCCCATCCTTTTGCAATTCGTTCAAAATGTTGCGATCGATGCGGTCGAGATCTTTGCCTGGGCGCTTCTTGCTATCTACCATTATTATTGTCTCTCTGTATTCCTTCCCTACTCCTGTCTTGACCCTGTGCACTTCACTGTTCAGAGCCTGTGCCCGTCGCCTGCGCTACAAATCTGTCACCAGATGTATTGCATAACCCAAGGGTACGTGTTGAGAAGCCGTTGCCTGATGGCAGTCATCGTTATCTCGTATGGCGTCTGTCCACGCCATGCGTCGATAATGCTGACCCGGTTAAAAATGGCATTTGCGTGCATGAACATTCACTACACAACAAACACTGCTTTTTTCTCCCATCAATGTTTTCGCAAAAGCACAGGGGATTGTCAAAGCAAAACATCGATTTTTAGTACAACATGCCAGATATTCATTATCAGTCCCGGTTGATCATCATGTTATCTCCTTATAATCCCCCGGTTCGCAGTAGAATGAGTTATCACAGTCGTTGATAAAACCACCAATTCATTGACGCCATCTATTACACATATCGTTAACAAAATTTCTGCACTCTTTTATTACCTCCGCAAATTCCCTACAATCCCGCCCATTGTCTGCCAACATTTATGGGGATCTCATGGGCACGGCCAAACACAGTAAACTGCTTATTCTTGGTTCTGGACCAGCGGGCTATACCGCTGCGGTCTATGCTGCACGCGCTAACCTGCAACCGGTACTGATTACCGGCATGGAAAAAGGCGGTCAGTTGACCACCACCACAGAAGTGGAAAACTGGCCAGGCGACCCGAGCGATCTGACCGGTCCGCTGCTAATGGAACGTATGCATGAGCACGCGGTGAAATTTGAAACCGAAATCCTGTTCGACCACATTAACAAGGTCGATTTACAGAATCGTCCGTTCCGTCTGACCGGCGACAGCGGCGAATACACCTGTGATGCCCTGATTATCGCCACTGGTGCTTCCGCCCGTTATCTGGGCCTGCCTTCAGAAGAAGCATTCAAAGGCCGCGGCGTGTCTGCCTGCGCCACCTGCGACGGTTTCTTCTACCGTAACCAGAAAGTCGCGGTTATCGGTGGCGGCAACACGGCGGTTGAAGAAGCGCTTTATCTGGCCAATATCGCCTCTGAAGTGCATCTGATTCACCGTCGTGACACCTTCCGTGCGGAAAAAATCCTGATCAAACGTCTGATGGATAAAGTCGAAAGCGGCAATATCGTGCTGCATACCCATCGTACCCTGGAAGAAGTGACCGGTGACCAGATGGGCGTCAGCGGGTTGCGTCTGCGCGATACCCAGAACGGTGACAACATCGAGTCTCTGGACGTTGCGGGTCTGTTCGTGGCTATCGGCCACAGTCCAAATACCGCCATTTTCGACGGCCAACTGGAACTGGAAAACGGCTACATCAAAGTACAGTCCGGCATCCACGGCAACGCGACCCAAACCAGCATCCCGGGCGTGTTCGCGGCTGGTGACGTTATGGACCACATTTATCGTCAGGCAATCACCTCAGCGGGCACCGGCTGCATGGCCGCGCTGGACGCCGAGCGTTATCTTGACGGTCTGGCCGATCAGGCAAAATAATCTTTACAAGTCAGTAACAAAGGTAAAGAAGGCGACGATAAGTCGCCTTTATTTTTTCCTCGTTGTAACATTGCCGTGCCTAATGATTCCTAATAAGACACCTGCTAAGCACGCCATGAATAAAACCCGTCAACAAGAGCTTACCCGCTGGTTAAAACAGCAAAGCGTAATATCCCGTCGCTGGCTGATGCTTTCCCGTCTGCTCGGTGCGGTCAGCGGAGTGCTGATTATCGCCCAGGCGTATATTCTGGCCCGAATTCTGCACCATATGATCATGGAGAACATTCCCCGTGAAGCGCTGCTGATGCCGTTTGTGGTGCTGGTGTTGGTGTTTATTTTGCGTGCCTGGGTGGTGTGGCTACGCGAGCGTGTCGGGTTTCATGCAGGGCAACATATTCGCTATGAAATTCGCAAAATCGTGCTCGACCGGTTGCAACAGGCCGGCCCCGCCTGGATCCAGGGCAAGCCTGCCGGAAGTTGGGCGACGCTTATCCTTGAACAAATAGACGATATGCACGACTACTATGCCCGCTATCTGCCACAGATGGCGTTGGCCGCATCGGTTCCCTTGCTTATCGTGCTGGCTATCTTCCCGTCCAACTGGACCGCCGCATTGATTCTGCTGTGTACCGCCCCGCTGATCCCGATGTTTATGGCACTGGTCGGTATGGGTGCTGCCGATGCAAACCGTCGTAACTTCCTTGCCCTTGGGCGCCTGAGCGGTCATTTCCTTGACCGTCTGCGCGGCATGGACACCTTACGCATTTTTGGTCGAGGTGCCGCTGAAACGGACACTATTCGTCAGGCATCGGAGAATTTTCGCCAGCGCACAATGGAAGTTCTGCGACTTGCGTTTCTCTCTTCCGGTGTTCTGGAATTTTTCACCTCACTGTCAATTGCCGTCGTCGCGGTGTACTTCGGATTCTCCTACCTTGGGCAGCTGAATTTCGGCAGCTACGGCACTGGCGTGACGCTGTTCTCCGGTTTTCTGGCGCTGATCCTGGCCCCGGAATTTTTCCAGCCGCTACGCGATCTCGGCACGTTTTACCACGCTAAAGCGCAGGCCGTGGGTGCCGCCGACAGCCTGAAAACCTTCCTTGAAACACCTCTGGCTCAGCCGCAGCGTGGCACTATGAAGCCAGATGACAGTCTGTCAGTCAGCCTGGAGGCGCAGGACCTGATCATTAAGTCGCCAGAAGGTAAGGTCCTCGCCGGTCCGATGAGCTTTAGCCTTGCCGCCGGGGAGCGCGTGGTGCTGGTTGGCCAGAGCGGCTCGGGTAAGAGTTCGCTGCTCAACACCCTGGCCGGTTTTCTGCCCTATGACGGCTCGTTGAAGGTTAACGGCACCGAGCTCAGTGACCTCGATCCCGACGCATGGCGGCGCCTGTTAAGCTGGGTGGGGCAAAACCCGCAGCTCCCGGCGCATACGCTGCGTGACAATGTGCTGCTGGCCGATCCGCAGGCCAGCGAGGCGCAACTTCACCACGCTCTCGAGCGTGCGTGGGTTAACGAATTTGTCAGCCAGCTTCCACAGGGCATTGACACCCCGGTCGGGGATCAGGCCAGCCGGTTGTCCGTCGGCCAGGCGCAGCGCGTAGCCGTGGCGCGGGCCTTGCTCTCCCCTAGCCGGTTGATGTTGCTTGATGAACCTGCCGCTAGCCTCGACGCACATAGTGAACAGCGCGTCATGCAGGCGCTGACCGAAGCTTCCGCCAATCAGACCACCTTAATGGTCACCCATCAGTTAGAAAATCTCGCTCAGTGGGATGCGGTATGGGTGATGCATCAGGGTCAGATCGTTGAACAGGGTCAGTTTGCCGAGCTTGCTGCGGTGCAGGGGCATTTTGCCCGCCTGCTCGCTCACCGTCAGGAGGAGATTTAAATGCGCGTGTTAGCCCCCTACCTGGCGCTGTATAAGCGTCACAAATGGTTGTTGTCCCTTGGCGTTATCCTGGCAATTGTCACCCTATTGGCGAGTATTGGCCTGATCACCCTGTCGGGCTGGTTCCTGTCGGCGTCTGCCGCCGTCGGTTTTGCTGGCGCTTACACCTTTAACTACATGCTGCCCGCCGCGGGTGTGCGGGGAGCCGCCATCGTACGTACCGCCGGTCGCTATTTCGAGCGTCTGGTCAGCCACGACGCGACGTTCCGCGTGCTGCAACATCTGCGGGTGTTCACCTTCAGCAAGCTGATGCCACTCTCCCCGGCCGGGCTGGCACGTTTTCGTCAGGGCGATTTACTCAACCGCGTTGTCGCCGATGTTGATACCCTCGATCATTTATATTTACGCGTGATTTCGCCGTTGGTCAGCGCCCTGGTGGTGATCGCCGTGGTCACCTTTGGTCTGAGTTTCCTCGACATCACGCTGGCGCTGACACTTGGCGGCATTATGCTGCTGACGCTGGTCGCCTTGCCGCCGCTGTTTTATCGCGCCGGGAAGCCGACCGGCGAAAGCCTGACCCAGCTTCGCGGCGAATACCGCCAACAGCTGACCTCGTGGCTGCACGGCCAGGCTGAGCTCAGCATCTTCGGGGCCAGCACCCGCTATCGTGAGCAAATGGAGCAGACCGAACTCAGCTGGCATGAAGCCCAGCGCCGCCAGTCGGAACTGACCGCACTTTCTCAGGCACTGATGCTGCTGATGGGTTCAGCTGCAGTTATCGTCATGCTGTGGATGGCTGCGGGTGGCGTGGGGGATAACAGCCAGCCAGGCCCGCTGATTGCGCTGTTTGTTTTCTGTGCACTTGCCGCCTTTGAGGCGCTGGCCCCCGTCACAGCGGCATTCCAGCATCTTGGGCAAGTGATGGCCTCGGCCGCGCGTATTACCGAACTGACCGAGCAGAAACCGGAGGTGGGCTTCCCACAGGCTGCCTCTGAAGCACCAAAACAGGTGAGTTTGACCCTGAACAACGTTAGCTTCAGCTACCCGCAGCAGACACAGCCTGCCCTGGCGAATATCCATTTACAGGTCAACGCCGGGGAACATATTGCTATTCTGGGCCGAACCGGCTGCGGTAAATCGACATTGCTCCAGTTGCTGACCCGCGCGTGGGATCCGCAGCACGGGGAACTGTTGTTAAATCAGCAGCCGATTGCCGCCCTCGATGAAATGACGCTGCGCCGCAGCATGAGCGTGGTTCCGCAGCGCGTTCACCTGTTCAGCGCCACGCTGCGCGACAATCTGCTGCTGGCAGCCCCGGACGCAACGGATGACGAGCTGGCAACCGTCCTCACACGCACCGGGCTGGAGAAACTGCTCGAGGACAGCGGGCTCAACAGTTGGCTCGGCGAAGGTGGCCGACAACTCTCCGGCGGAGAGCTGCGTCGTCTGGCGATTGCCCGCGCCCTGCTCCACGATGCGCCGCTGATGTTACTCGACGAACCGACAGAAGGGCTGGATGCCACCACCGAGAGCCAAATTCTTGATTTACTGGCGGATGTGATGCGCGAGAAAACCGTGCTGATGGTCACCCATCGCCTGCGCGGCCTGGCCCGTTTTGAGAAAATAATTGTGATGGACAACGGACACATTATTGAGCAAGGTAATCACGCAGAATTGCTGGCGCAACAGGGGCGTTATTACCAGTTCAGACAGCGTATCTAAACTACTATTGATTATTATCAGGCGTGGAGTTGTGAAGTATGCGGCTGGTCCAGTTATCACGTCATTCCATTACCTTCCCATCGCCGGAAGGTGCCCTGCGCGAACCTAACGGTTTGCTCGCGCTCGGGGGCGATCTCAGCCCAGCGCGCCTGCTGATGGCCTATCAGCGCGGTATTTTTCCCTGGTTCTCTCCCGGCGACCCTATTTTGTGGTGGTCGCCGGATCCGCGCGCCGTGCTGTGGCCCGCAGATTTTCACCTCAGCCGCAGCATGAAACGTTTTCATAAGTCGTCGCCCTATCGCATTACGCTCAACCATGCTTTCGGCCAGGTGATAGAAGGCTGCGCCGATGACCGGGATGAAGGTACCTGGATAACGGAGAGCATCGTGCAGGCGTATCACCGCTTACACGAACTGGGCCATGCACATTCGGTCGAGGTGTGGCTCGGGAGCGAACTGGTGGGTGGCATGTACGGCGTGGCGCAAGGCGCGCTGTTCTGCGGCGAGTCGATGTTCAGCCGGGCAGTCAATGCCTCAAAAAGCGCACTGCTGGTGTTCACCCAGGCTTTTGCCAGCCAGGGCGGCAAACTGATGGATTGCCAGGTGTTGAACAATCACACCGCCTCGCTGGGCGCCGTCGAAATCCCGCGCCGTGAGTACCTGGAATACCTTGCTGAACTGCGAGCACAGCCGCTGCCCGGGCATTTCTGGGTGCCGCGCACGCTCTTTTCACCTCAAGTGTAAATGTTTTCGGCACATTTTTTGTCAGGGTGATATAATTGCGCCTGAAGTCGTTTCTGCCTGTTGCCCCGCCATCGTTTCAGGAATATCCCTCAATACGTTTGCGCTCGTCATACGGTACTCATGTGTGACAGACGGGTAATGCGCAAAAACGATCTCTTTTTTACCCTGCACAGCGGCATTACGCCGAAAGGTGACGGGTAAATCTTTACTTAATTGCTGAATTTCGGCATTATCTTGCCGGTTCAAAACAATGGTAGTGATACCCCCCGAGGACTAGATGGCCAAAGAAGACAATATTGAAATGCAGGGTACCGTTCTCGAAACGTTACCTAACACTATGTTCCGCGTAGAACTGGAAAACGGTCACGTGGTAACTGCGCATATCTCCGGTAAAATGCGTAAAAACTACATCCGCATTCTGACGGGCGACAAAGTGACTGTTGAGCTGACCCCGTACGACCTGAGCAAAGGCCGCATTGTCTTCCGTAGTCGCTGATTGACCTCATGCCGCAAGGCTAGCAGTATGCTGAAAGGCCGGGATAGCTCCTGGCCTTTTTCATTTCCACTTGTACCGACTCCTCCCACCGCCATCTCATACCTAAGGTATCTGAGCCACCAACCGTCGGCATTTGCCAGTAAAAAATCTGTACAAGCCCGGGTTACAGTTGGAGGCGAACGACTCCCCCGTTACGGGCGGTATGCGAGTAAATTATCTGATGGCAGATACGCACAGCACTGGTATCTCTGATCAACAGGATGTGGCTCTCGTTTTTTAATGACGGTAGCGAAAAAGGGCCCTGCAAAATCATTTACCTTTTTCATAACAATCGAAAATTAAGCATCGCTAACAATACATTTAAGATATATGTATTCGCCCACTAGAAGACTGTTTTATTTACGATTAGTTCCTCTGCAAACTAAATATTTCACATCACCCCATCTTTAGTCCGGCCAATGTCCATTGCCGCACACCTCCCTCCCCTGCTAGCATTATTGACTATTTAACCAAATTTAATTATTCAACGTTCAAGGAAGAATAAATGAAATGGAAGCCAAGGCTACTGAGTAGCCTAATTGCATTGGCGCTGTTTGATGCCGACGCCGGGATCATGCGCGAAGACGTGTCCGTGCAGGACTATCGCGACTTTGCGGAGAACCTCGGCAAGTACGAGGTCGGTGAAGAAAACATCGAAGTTTTTAAGATGGATGGCACATCGGCAGGCATTCTTAATTTCCCAATGCCGGATTTTGGTGCAATTAATAGCCAGGGCTTTGCTACATTAATTTCCCCCTCTTATGTTGCCAGCGTCGCGCATAATACCGGTTATACCTCTGTTGATTTCGGAAATCACGCAAAATACAGAACCACTTATAAATTAATTAGCCGCAACGTTCATCCTGCTTATGAACAATGGGGCAAAGACTTTCATGTCCCGCGCCTGAATAAAGTGGTTACTGATGCTGCACCGATGCCTATGGTAAATCCGGATGATGTGCGAAATAACCGTGAACGCTATGTGTATTTCGCTCGGGCTGGGTCCGGAACACAATATCAGGTCGACCCGATCACCCAAAAGCCGGTCTATATTACCGGAGCCTATAACTGGAAAAGTGGTGGGACATTTGTAAACCCAACATTTGAAAGCTGGCGACTTCGTTGGACGAACTACGGCCCACCTGATCCACGCGCTCAACCTTTCAGTTCCGCTATCCAATCCGGAGACAGTGGAAGCCCGGTCTATGTCTACGATAATGTTGAAAAAGAATGGAAGATTTATGGCGTCTCCCCTTGGGGTGCGACCAACCTTCCCTACGGCAACACCAGCTATACGCTGGATATGCAACTCAATTTCCTCAAGGGCGTTATCGCTGAAAATACCGATCCGGATGTGACGGATGTGGCTGCTGAGGGCGCTATTCACTGGACTACAGCCAATATTACGCAGGGCGAAAATAGCTGGCTGTGGCATGGGGTCGATACTGTACTGCCTTCACAGGCCACCAATGAAGCGCTCAATGCATCGAAAGATCTGCGCTTTGCCGGTGATGGTGGCCTGATCGTACTCGACAACGCAGTCAACCACGGTGCCGCGAAACTTCAGTTCTCCAGTGATTATCGGGTGGTGTCAGCTGAAGATACAAACAGCACCTGGGTGGGCGGCGGCATTGAAGTCGATGCCGGTAAAACCGTTGACTGGGAAGTGAATGGGCTGGCTGGCGATACCCTGCATAAAATTGGTGAAGGCACGCTGTACGTCAATGCCGTGGGTAATAATGGCGGTGCGCTGAATGTTGGCGACGGTATGGTGGTGTTAGCCCAGCAGGCCAATGACGCGGGTGAACAACACGCCTTCTCCAAAGTCACCATCGTAAGTGGTCGCCCAACCGTGCAAATCGGCGGTGAAAACCAGATTGAGAGCAGCGACATTTATTTCGGTTATCGCGGCGGCAACCTGGATTTGAATGGCTATGACATGGCTTTCGACACCATTAATCACAGTGATTCTGGTGCGGCGATTATTAACAGCAATACAGACCAGGTCAGCACGCTGACCTTAAATAATACCGACAATCAGTTATTCATCGGTCATCTCGGCAGTCAGGAAACGGCCAACAATTTAAACGTCGATTATGTCCCTGATTCTGCATCGGGCATCTGGGAATTGGCCGGTGGGGCCGATCTGAATCAACTTTCCGTGCAAAACGGCATTCTTAGACTGTCCGGACGCCCGACTCCCCATGCCGGGGGCACCGTTTTCAGCGATGACTGGATTGATGAGACCTACAACATCAACCAGCTTGACGTCGCTAGCCATGCCACCCTGCGGGTGAATGAGCATGCCAGACTGGATGCCAGCATTAAGCTTAATGAACAGGCAAACATGCTGTTGAACAGCAAGTCACATTTGAGCGGTCAGGTTGAACTTGCCACCGGCAGTGTGATTTCTGTGGATCAGACTGACAGTAAAACCAGCAGCACTGACGGCACGAATGATGTCGTCATTGATGCCGTGATGTCCGGCAACGGGACGCTGAAAAAAATGGCGCCAGGGGCGTTGTATATCAACAGTGACAACACCTTCACCGGCTCAACACACATTTACAGCGGCGCACTGATCCTCAACGGTTCTCTTGCCTCAGCCGTCACTATGGAACAAAACACCGTGTTAGCGGGTGAAAGCACAGTCAAGAATCTCATCCTGAAAGATGATGTGCAGTTGCTTCCTTACTGGCCAACTGAAACCGAGAACGATCTCTTTGCGCCAGCAACACAAACCGTTAACGGCTCGCTGTCCGCAGGCCACAATAACCTGCTCAGCTTACGGACGCATTTCGAGCCGGACTCAGCACAAACAGACAGGTTGCTGATCGACGGTGACGTTGTTTCCAGTAGCCCAATCCGTGTTCAGGTTACGCCGTCAGGAGCAGGATACTTCACGGATGTGGATAATGACGGAGCGGCAGACAATCAGGAAGGTATCTCACTGATTCAGGTAGCGGGTAACGCTGCAAAAGATAGCTTTAAACTGGTCGGCGAGTATGTTGCGCGTGGCGCGTATGCCTACAGCCTTTATGCTTTTGCACCGGGTCGCAGCGCTGAAGAACAGCGTGAAGTGACAGGGGATGGCGATCGGTTCTGGGACTATCGTTTGCAAAATAATATGCTGACCGAAGGAGATAACACCGTACCGATTGACAATACGCCAGTGCCTGACCCGACACCAGATGATGGCAATGACACACCGGTGCCTGCCCCGACACCAGATGACGGCGATGACACGCCGGTCCCAGACCCGACGCCAGATGACGGGGATGATACGCCGGTTCCCGATCCAGCCCCGGATGATGGCGATAACACGCCAGTGCCACCCGCACCAACGCCTGATGACAATGACGATGACAATGGGAAAAATGCACGTCCGGCGGTAACGCCGCAGGTGCCTTCCTATCTGTCCTTACCTTCGGCCTTGCTGAGTTACAACAGTCGGGTGAGTGAAACGTTCCGCAACCTGGCGTTAGCGCACGATGACAATAAGCTGAGTATCTTCTTCCAGTATCTCAACGGGGAAGACAACTATCATTCCACCCTGGGCTTTATGAATTATGGTTACGACTATAAGCAGAAAGAGGAAGGCTGGTTATTTGGCGGGAAGGTGATGCATCTGGAGGATGATACACACTCTCTGGCATTGAACCTGGGTGTTTCTAGCGCCAATCTGGATGTCACCCCCGATGCTGCAGATGGCAATAGCAAAACGGAATATACCGCCTGGGGCTTATCCTCCCTGTTGTCATATCAAAACAAGAGCGGGTTAATCGTTGATCTCGCGTCAGACGTTGCCATCTATGACGGCAATGTTTCTACCGACCTGCGTGGCAGTGAAGTTGCAGATATCAATGCCACCTCTTTCAGCGGCTCTGTTGATATTGGATATCGATTCAATCTGGGAGATCATCAACTGACGCCAACCGCGGGTGTAGGCATCCAGTATCTACAAGTGGATGATTTCACTGACACTGATAACACTAAGGTGCACTACGATGATATCACTCGTCCGACAGTGCGACTGGGAATGCGTTATCGCTATGATTGGGATACGGCAAACGCAGGGAAATGGGCTATAACGGCGAATACTCTGTTTATCAAAGATCTTAGTGATGACATGACGCTGGAGATTGGAGACAAATACAGCAACGTCAGCAACAGTTTCCGCAGCGGTGCAGCCGGAAGTTCTGCGATGATCGATTTGGGGATTATCAGCAATCCGGTCCCAAATGTGTCATTGAATACGGGGCTTCAGTATCAGCACCGACTTGAAGATGAAGGCGTGGATTACTGGCAGGCCGTTGCAGGGGTAAAAATTAGCTTCTAAGCGTATTATTCTGGACTGATGCCTGTGCCGGGCGCTTTAGAACATGGTCAGCTCTCTGAAGGGTCCATGCATATGCATGGACCGATTTTTTTATCACTCACGTATCGTCATTTAAAACCAGGGGATCGTCGCCACAGGGCTCAGCCCGTATGTACTGAACGTCCCGGCAACTGGCTGATCGACCACCTCACCATGTTGAATAAACAAACGGAAAGAATTCTTGTTCGACAAACTTTTCATATTTAAAAACGGCAGCGACAGCATCTGTTGATCCACTGCATCAGATAGTCGTCTGTCAGCCTCTAGCTGAGTCAGCCATCCTTTTCGTACCGAGCGGCGCAGCAGACGCTCCTGGCTCCCTTTAGGCTGTACGCGGCTTACAGTTCGCCACAGTGCATTTTGTGGAACCGGGGCAATCGTCTGGCACGCCACGTAATCATTCAGCCCTTTTCGCCAACCTTTTGCCTCCAGTTCCTGTAAAGCAGCCGCGGTGCCGTGCAGGCGCAGACACTCCCCGAGCTTAAGATTTACATGGGGAAAACTGATGCCAATATCGCCCTTGCCTCGCTCACCGAGGGCACGGTGTAGCTTCGCCACCAACGCAGCCATCAACATCTCGTCGCTGAATTCAGGATCGGATAACACCCGGATCTCCAGGTAACTCTCCATGTCGCCTCCTTATTCGCCTTTCTCACCGAAGACACCACCCCGGATCAGTACCGCCATCACGTAGTGCTGTTGCTCAACGTCAGGCTTCTTGCCTTTGATGACCCAGTTATCCAACAGGGTATAGAAATCCATATTCTCTTTCGGCTGGCGACAGGCGATGCCGCGACTGGTTACCGAGCCATAAGGTTCGACCGCAATCGCCCCCAACTCATCAACTTTAGGATGCCAGGTATCGATGGTGCGTACGGCGTTGCCAATCTTTTGCGAGTGCATACCCGCCACATTAGCCACCTGATACAGAAGCCGGCTTTTGGTGCTGTTGCTGTCCAGCACCAGTTCCTGAGACGGGAAGACCTCCTGCCCGGCCCCCAAGCGCACCTGCGCCTCGACGGTCAGCATCACCCAAGACTGACCATTCAGCCCCTGAGCAACGATTTCCCCCAGCTCAGCAAGTGCCTTGTCCTGCTGCGTAAATTCACGCAGCGAGTAGTCATGCCCGTTAAACGTCCAGTGCTTGTCGCCTGCGCTTATCGTCACCTGGATCTGTTCCGCACCAATGCGGTTACGCCACAAAAAGCGACCATTTGCCAGATTGCTGGCATAACGGTGCGCCAGCTCACCGAACCCGTATTCGCTAATGTAGCCGTTGATCACCTGCTGTAGTGCATCCTGATAGGCCATATCGTTGCACACCGACGGTGTTGCCAGTGAGCCAAGCACACGCAGGGTGAACACAACTTTGAGCGTATCAGCATCCGCTGGAAGTGCTGCCGTGTCCACACGTTGCAGGTTGGGCTTCTGAATATCGGCATCGAGCTTTGCCGCGTTTTTCAGCCGGTTGGAGATCGTACCACGCACGGCTTTTTCCTGAATTCGGATCGGCTGCCACTGTTCTCCTTGCCAGGTACCGGAGTACATCATTGCATCGGAGGTCGCCATTTTGCGCTCGAAAGCCAGTACAGATGCGGTTTTCACCGTAGTCGGAGCCTTTGCCATAGTCGTGTCCTTATTTTGAATCATCATCGTCATTGACTGGGTAATCTTCAGAAACCGGCTGCGCTGCACAGAAGTAGCCGGTTTCACTGGTTTGATAGCGCCAGAACAGCGCCTGAACGTCGGAAATACGGTGTAATCCTCGCCATTCGCCGACGCCATAAACGGCTTCAACAAACGCGAACGGCACCGAGCTATCACGGGTATTCGCCACTTCTCCCGGGGCATAAAGCCGTGAGACGCGTTGAAAACCGCACATCAGCGGCACCAGATAACCCGGCATCGGTTTTGGCTGATAATGCCAGGGCACCAGCCCATCTTTCGTTTCGGCTTCACCGGCCTGAAATTTTTGCGTGGAGAAATCGAGCCAGGCATCAAGCAGCGTGCTGTCGGGCGATACCTCCCGGAGCTGGCCATGATGTTCCTTAAGCCATTCGCTACGATCGCAGAGCGCAAACCCTGGCATCAGCCGCCAGAGGATTTTCCGCCACTGCGGCGCATCCGTCGGCGTATAAAAAATCTGCGGCTCGCGCATGCTGACGATACTGCCCCCCGCCAGCTTTTGACCCGGACAAAGCTGGTTCAAATGCTCGACGAGCGCCGCCATACCGTATTTACCGTTCGGGATAGTCCCTTCACACTGCACCAGTAGCGAGACCGTCAGGTGCATACGCCCCTCTTCATTAAAAGAGGCCGTTCTGCCTTCTTTGGTAAGCGGATTGCGGGTTAACGCAAACAGATATTCCCGCCCGGAGGTATGAGCATGCACCTGATGTTCATGGGCGATAACCGCACAGCCGGAAAGCCGCACCGCGTGCGTCTGGCTGACCTTGCGTGACAGCGCGTGAACATAACCGAGGAAGTGGGTTATCGCCGGGAATCCCCAGGTCAGGCCTGCGACGGCATTAGCGTTTTCGATGCGGATATGCGGTAACAACAGCAGATAACTCATTGCAGCACCTCCTGGATCACCGCTTCCATTTCCCGCATACGCTGGCGAAACCGGGGGCGCGTTTTCCAGTGTTGGAACTCGGCCTTCGCCACATCCGGAATTTTTTGGCGCAGATTACTGTTCAGCCAGCGGGCAAAATCATCCGCCACCTTTTCCTGCCACTCGTTTCTCTCACGATTTTGGCGGAAAACGTCATCGGATTGACATCGCCACGGATCAAGCCACAGCTGCTGGTGATCGTTCAATTGACGGGCGTCTTGCGTCCAGCCCTGCCATTTTTCCTGCTGGAGGGTAGAGGCATGCATGAACAGCGTGTCGATGAGCGCATCTACATAGCCATCCACGGCCTTGCGAATAGGCATATTTGAGTAACTCTCACTCCGGCTCATTAATTGTGAGAGCCGGGTCAGCACTGTTCGCGCCTCAATCTGGAATTGCCCGCGAGAAGCAAAAATCGAACGCATAGAGACGGGAGGATTGTCCGTCTTTTTCCAGACCGGCGGCTGAGCGCTAAGCAGCCAGACTCTTCCCCCCCGGGCGCTGTTCAGCGCGGAGATATTCTGCGGTTTAGTGCCACCAAAATTCATCACCGCCAAATCACGAAACATCACCAGCGGCTGGGGATACCACTGTCTGCTTTTATGCGCCTCGCGGATAGATTTGGCTTCATCACTAAAACGCGCTGCCACCATTTTTTCATGCACGCCCTGCGCAAAGGAGGTGGCAAAAAGCGGACACAGCAGATGGTAACCATCCTCTACCGGGAACCAGACCTGCTTTGCAAGCTTGTGTGAAGCAGGGTCTGCCGGGATCAATGCCCGGTTGAATCCTTCCACCCATAGCGCCAGCTGCGCATCGTCTTGCGCGAGTGCACGTAAAGCCCGATGGTCACCCCGCTTCAGACAAGCCAGTAAAGAGTCGCCTTCTACTTGTGTTTGTAAAAGCTTTGCCACGTCCAATGCCGCGGCATTGCCCACGGCATCTGCCGTCAGCGTTGGGAGAGAAGCACTGCTGAGATAGCGGTCATCGCCCTGCGTGTCGAGATAAATACTGCTGCATTTCGCATCGCCATGGGTAAACTTTGCCGCATGGGTAACAAGGCTGATTTGCCCGGCCCGTCGGGCGGCATCTGTCAGCCAGGTCCGGGGGGCATATTGCGTTTCGATAGCCTGACGTTCTGCGGCAAAGGTGATGGCATCATCACTCTGCGCGGACCGTTTGGCGGCTTCTTTCTCAAACTTTTCGAGCTTTGCCTGCTTTCGGGAGGCAATGTAATCGGTGATAAAATGGACCAGCGCCCTTCCTTCCATACAAACTCCTTTGGGCTCTTACTTAATCGTTAAGCTAAAATTTGCGGTGATATTAGTGGGTTCATGCTGAATAATCTCAGCCCAAAAAGGCCTCAGCACCACAACACATACTGTTACGATCAGAATGCAGTTGTTAAAGTTATTGAACATTTTCCACCTAGAGATGATTTCTTCTGTTTTTAGGTTAAAACACATACTGAAGTGCCGTTATATACCCAGCTCTTATTGTCTGTCAACGAGTTGTGCACTACCATTCCACTCGGTACTGTCGAAAGACAGCTTAGAAATAGAGATGATTGCTTCTGTATTTCACCTTAACTGCTGTACAAGCAGCTCGCGCCCTCTTTTTCTTTCAGAGGGCGCGAAACACCCCTAACCACGGGTGATAAAGCCAGTCTTCTGTTTCATTCTCTCCTTCGTGACTCGGCAACCGAATCTCGCCAAAAACCGGTCCAACCTTTTCAATGTCCATCTCAAGCCTATCTGCCTGCTCAAGGAGAACCGCCTTCGGATCGACACAGCCCCACACACTCACTCCGGGTGCGACATACAAATCTTGATTGCGGAATTGCTCAGTCTCTTTAACGCTGCCGTCGGTAGCATGAAAGGCAAAACGGGGTTCCTCATCGTCGTCAGGCATGTGGAGGAAAAATATCGCCTCCGGCTGCGAATGACGAAACGGCGTCAAATGCTGCATATGCGCGTTCCAGTGCATCGACTTACGCCAGAAATCGGCGGCAACCGGCTTGTTATCCTCCGTGCCCATCAACTCAAGTTTCAGACGCTGATGTTCAAGCGCCGCTAGCTGATTCTTCGGGCTGGCTAAAGGCGAAATACGTGATATCGAGGTGATGTTTTCGTAGTCCTGCGGTGTGAGCAGTTCAGCCAAAGAGTGGCTGGATAAACGGTGTTCTTGCGTTTCAAAACCCGGTTTGCAGAATGCCGGGGACCGCTGCTGCAATCCCTTGACGTTGTGGCTGAGGATAGCCAGATTCTCGCGCTCGGGCGCGATCCGCCGATGGCGCTGAATACGTCCGGCAAACTGGATGATCGAGCGCATTGAGCTGGGTTCGATAATCCCCCAACTGGCGTCCCAGTCTCTGCCCACTTCCAGCACTGAGGTTCCCAGAACAACAAAAAGATGCTGCTTTTCAGGGTTACATTCCAGCGCGGTTTTGATTTCCGGCACCTGCCACAGCGCTTCCCGCTGATGGCGGTTGAAGGCGTTATCGAGACATTTTTCAATTGCCGAACGGACGACCAGCGGATGTCTGCTGTGATAAACGCAGTAGTGAATATGCACATCCTCCGGCGACGGAAGCGCCATCAGCGCGCGGGCTACCGCAACCATCGGATTGGTATTGGCGAAACGTACCAGCCCCAATGAAACGCTTTTGCCGCTGCGGGGCGTTTCTTTATGCGCCTCGTGCAGCGCCAGCATTTCTTTATGCAGCGTACCCGCCACTGCGGCCACTACATCTGCTACCGAGGACGAAGGCGAACGCAGCGCAACGATGCGACCAAAATGCAGCCGTTCCTTTTTCCGCAGATTCTCCGCCCGCTTTTGCGCGTAAGCGTCATGCATCAGGCGGAATGCATCATCGTCATCTGCCTGTTCTGCCTGCGCGTGATATTCATCGAACCAGGCGCAGCATACCGGGGCCGGGCGTTCGGATACCCCGCAGGCGCTGTGCCATATTCGTCTCCCCGTCAGATAGGCCGCAAACAGCGCCTGCACCAGTTCCGGTGACAGCGTGGCGGAAGAGAGCAATACCCGCGTCCCGAGCATTCCCGCCCAGTTCATCAGCCGACAGACGGCATGCAGATCGCTGATGTCAAAATCGTCTGGTTCATCCAGTACCAGATCGCTGGTCAACAGGCGCAGCATGGCGGGTAACTGTTGGCCGCCACGCACGCCTTCGGTGGCGGGGATCAGGTGGTCAAGGGTCGACACCAGCACCGGTGCGCTGACCAGGGTGCCCAGCTTGTGGTCGCCCTCCAGCCATTTCTGCAACACACCTGCCTGAGCACTGCCGTCGTAATGCACATATAACTGCTCGTCCGCAAAGCCCTCCGCTGAGGCGCTGCCTTGATCATTTCTCTCTTCTGATGCGTCCTCTTTCTGGGTCTGCTGCCAGAGCGTTCTTACTGCAGAAGAACCGGTCAAAATCGCCAGGTCATCCTGCGCAAGGTGCAAGCGTTCGCGAAGCGCATCGCCGGTTTGGAGCGTCAGCGTCCGCAGGCCCAGCGCAACGGTAAAACGGCAGCCCTCCTGCTCGTCTGCCAGCGCATACATGATCCGCGCATTGGCGAACGTTTTTCCGCAGCCAGTTGACGCCATATTGACGCCGAAAAATCCCCCTTCCCGACTCCGTTCCCGTAGCGCCACGGCGGTATCCCAGGCCTTGTTTTGCCAAAGGTAACGGGCATTGGTTGCCCGCTCGCGAAAACCGTTGTGCCTGCCTATCGACGGTAGTGACGCCCGGGTATGCATCAGTTGTCGACCCAACAACAAAGCATGATGTGCCACACCGTTCAGATGCTCATCCACCCGCTGTTTGAGCGCCCCGGTATTACGATCGCTGTTAGCCCAGACGTGATACTGCGGATCCTGCCATTTGGTTTGGGGTTCGCCGGAAGAGTAAAAGTGATCCGCCAGCATCAGGCAAAAGCGAGCCATATGCAGCGTGAAGGGATTATCCATTGTTCCATACAGGCTCAGATTCCCGGCATTGATGGCGCGACGGGCTATCTGCCTTGCTTTCTCCCGCCAGGTGGCGCTCAGCAACGGCGTTCCGGCGGGGAAGCGCCAGACATCGCTCAAGGCGCGTGCCGTCCAGTCTTTATCCTCGTGATTCAGCGCATTCCAGTCGGCGTTAAGCTGCTGCCGAAGCCAGTCACCGCAATCCGAAACGCGCATATGCTTACTGTCAGAATGCAGATTTCGCGGTAAGCGGTGGTGAGAGACAATCAGCCACGCCACCGCCGCCGCCAGCGGTGGCAGCGTCGTGAACGGGCTGTCGCTACATTTCGGATTATCCCTTTTCAACCGGGCCAGCAACGCCCGATCATCTTTAGAGGACAGCATGCCAATTTTAGCCAGCCACGCCGCATCGGTTTGCTCCCCGACAAAGGCCTGAAACAATCGCACCGAGATCCATTCGTGGCGATAAGGCTGGTAACGTTTTGGGGTTTCACCCTGAAGGGTTTTCTGGAAACTCGCCCCGGCCTTGCCGAAATCGTGAAACAGCCCCGCCAGCGCCGCCAGAAGCGCGATGCTCTCGGCGCTTTGCCAGCGCAGATTGTCATTTACATCGACTGGGCGTGACGTCCGGTTGGTTGGCACACGGCCCTGAGTGTTGAAGCGGCGCTGATTCCCCACTATCCACAACAGTTCAGACTGACCGCTTTTCTTGATCCAGTGGCAGGCCACAGCGGTGTTTCGCCGTGCAGTTTTACGCAACAATTTGCGCAGGGTGGTTAGCCCTTCAAGCGTAATCGCCGTTTGCCAACAGCTGTCGCCCATTCGTTCTGCGAACTGGTCGATAATACGGCAGCTCTGCTCCCTGGCTTTTTTCGTACACTGCGACACCAGCAGGATATTCATTCCCTGCTCCCGGCAATTTCAGCAGCCGTTTGCTGGAGAGTGGTAATCATAAAATCGAGCGCGTCGGCACGCTGGAAGTTGGCGATACAGGCCTGGCGAAATGTCTGCGCATCATCCCCCTGCATCGCGGACTTAAACGCCTGGGGCATGACCAGCGCATCTTTAATAAGATCGGCAATATCGAAAACCAGCCCGCCGCGACGCGTTTTCCCATGCATCACCGCCAGCCCGTGCGGAATACCGGTGACCCATGCGGCAACGGCGGCAAGTCCGTAAGCCAGATAATTTCCCTGGTCGAGAAAACGGTTTGCCAGATCGATCCCGCCTCCGCGCTTTGCCCGGCTGAAATCACCGTAGCCGACCGTCTGGCTGACGAGCTTATAAAGCGCTTTCGTCAGCAGCGCTTCCTTTAACATAAGAGTGGTATGATCGCCTGCGTTTGCCATATTTTCATTGGCCTGCTGCAACAGAGTCCGTAATTTATCTTCTGCGGGCTGAAAGGATAATTCACGTTTCATATGACTGCTCAACCACTGCTTTTCAATCTGCGCCAGCCGTAATTGCTGAAACCGCTTTGCGGCCAGCAGTCGCTTTTGATTATCAAACCAGAACGACACCCAGTGCTGGAGATATTCCGTGGGCCGATATTCGCTCTGCGGCGACAGCCAGGAGACCGGGACTTCCATTTCATTGGCGGCAAACAACGGTGTTCCGTCAGTTCCGCAGAAACCGACCATCACCCCCGCTCTGGCAAATTCCCGCATTGCCGCCTGCGTCACGGAGGTTCCCATCCCGAGCATCACCGCCGTGGTATTGGCGATGGGAATATTCCAGTAACTCGAGGTACTTCCTTCCTTGGTCACATATTCGACCCGCCCACCATTCACCTGCAGTCGGCATTTTTCGAGATAGTAAATGTTGGCGCGTTTTGAATGCAGGATCGTTTTTAAATCTGATGGGGTAATATCCATTTTACAATTCCATGTTCGTAAACGGACAAATTAAGTTAGAAGACACTTTAGCGCTGCTAGTGAAAAAATGAAGATGATGTAAGTCAAGATATTTCCAATTCGTACTTTATCCAAAATATAATAAATAACACAAATACATTTACATCTCACCGCCGTTGAAACTAATAAATTAAGCAAGAGTTAATTAATCATACAGCAGTAGGAAATATTTTGATTCATAAATGACGTTATGAGCAGCTAAGCGGCAATACATTATCGGCACACGAACGCGCAGTGTGCTGGAGCCTGAGCATTTGAACGTAAGCCCGTGTAAACGCAGCGCCGCCGGGTGTTTTCAGGCTGCCTGTGCGGCAGTGAACGACGAACGCGGTCAATTAACACTTTCTTACGTTTTCTAAGCTGCCTGTACGGCAGTGAACCTTACCGAAGCCGATCCCGATAACTGGCAAGCTTTCTAAGCTGCCTGTACGGCAGTGAACAACGTCGGCTGCAGGCCAACATCGAGCGGAATTTTCTAAGCTGCCTGTACGGCAGTGAACTAAGGCAAGTTCCTTCTATCGCTTCAGCATTATTTCTAAGCTGCCTGTACGGCAGTGAACAGTGAAGTCACAATGGAATGTGGATTTGCTGGTTTTCTAAGCTGCCTGTACGGTAGTGAACCACTTTTAACGCCAACGGTGCAACGGTAGCGATTTCTAAGCTGCCTGTACGGCAGTGAACCATTGGCACTTCGCAACGCGTTACTTGGCCAGGTTTCTAAGCTGCCTGTACGGCAGTGAACCAGGCGGGGTTGTAACCCCGCTCTTTCTGAGATTTCTAAGCTGCCTGTACGGCAGTGAACACATATCCTTAAAGTTCGGTTCTTCTTCCTCTTTTCTAAGCTGCCTGTACGGCAGTGAACGTTGATGTTACCTACATCAATGGCACGACGTGTTTCTAAGCTGCCTGTACGGCAGTGAACAATACGGAATGGTTTCTTACGGTCGGCAAACATTTCTAAGCTGCCTGTACGGCAGTGAACACGATCCGTTCTCATTCCTCGCGAAACTGCGGTTTCTAAGCTGCCTGTACGGCAGTGAACGATTTGTCTGCTCGCCTGCGCTAGGCGATGGATTTCTAAGCTGCCTGTACGGCAGTGAACTACGAGGGTTGGGCGCCAGCGCTGGAGATGCATTTCTAAGCTGCCTGTACGGCAGTGAACAGTCGCCCGAAGGCCTCCCTCTCAGACTACGGTTTCTAAGCTGCCTGTTCGGCAGTGAACGGTCCATGGCCACACCTGCAGCATCCATAAATTTTCTAAGCTGCCTGTTCGGCAGTGAACAATAGCGAGGTCGGCAAGTGCTTTGGCGGTGATTTCTAAGCTGCCTGTTCGGCAGTGAACCGCCTGATTAATTTCAGCACACCGGATTTACTTTTCTAAGCTGCCTGTTCGGCAGTGAACAGGGGGCGCGTGCTGAGCACCTCGCACTATATTTTCTAAGCTGCCTGTTCGGCAGTGAACAGTAACGTCAAAATAAACGGTATCACCCGCAATTTCTAAGCTGCCTGTTCGGCAGTGAACCGATAACGTAGAAGTGACCTGGACACTCGAACTTTCTAAGCTGCCTGTTCGGCAGTGAACTCGCTCCACGACGTCTCAAGCGTGTTCTGCTCTTTCTAAGCTGCCTGTTCGGCAGTGAACGAGAATCCCCTTTCTTGTCTCCTGGACTGTCATTTCTAAGCTGCCTGTTCGGCAGTGAACTGGAAGGTTTCCAACATACCCCGTTATTTTTCATCAAGAAAGGCAATTTACTCGTCAATAACCCTTTTTATGTCTCAAGTCTAAAAATGTTTAAAATCAACATATTACAAAACGTGCAAAAAAAAGGGTTTGCAGACTCAGGGATATAATCGGTCATACGCCGGGAACATGCCCCGGCGTGAATGCCTTATTTAAGCAGTTTGTGGCTCTGAGGAAAGAAAACGAGGGGCTTTGAGTTCGTCACCCATATAGCAAACCAGATCGTGCAGTAGCCCGGCGGTCGTTGCCGCGTCGGCTTTATCTGTGGTTTGCAGCAGTGAGTACGCCGTCACCATGCAATAATCGCACTGCGTATCGGAGTCGACTAACAGCCAGTCTTTCGTTTCCGGCGGCATTTCATCCACGGTCAGTTCAATAATACGCAGATCGCTCAATGTCTCATTGAGCGCCGGTTTCAGGGCATCAAGGTAAGCAATCAGGCAGCGACATACCGGCTGGTATTGTTCGATGGTTCTGCAGTCGAGAAGAATTTGCGCCAGTAGCTCGCAGCGCTCCGCAAGATCGATAACATCGGGAGTGCCGAAATTAAGCTCACTGTACAGTTCTGGGATAATGTCTTGCGTATTTTCCATCAGTTAGAGTCCTTAACAATGCCGAAATCCAATGACAAAATATTTGTCATTTTTCCCGTGTATGTTCAGGACGCCAATCCCGGCACCTGATTTTGCAGGTGCGTCGCAACGTTACCACTGTTTTTATGTCCAGCGAGATCATCATTAACATTCTGGAAAGCTGCTCGCAAAATTTCGCTTAAGGCACATAAATCACGCTTGCGCCTGGGTCTGGCTCGCCCCCTGGGTGTTGTTGCCTGATGGCGCTGGCGCTTATCAGGCCTACAAAATCTTAAGGCATAAAAAAACCGGGCTTTCGCCCGGTTCGGTTTCATAACCTGATCGTAGGCCCGGCAAGCAAGCGCTGCCGGGCGGGAGGCTTAGTGCGCCGCTTCCGCTTTGCGCTTCTGCGCCGCCTGGAAGTCATAGGTCAGCGCATTGGCTTCGGCATCGAGCGCGACGGTCACCTGACCGCCGTCGACAAGTGAACCAAACAGCAGTTCGTTGGCGAGCGGTTTTTTCAGGTTGTCCTGAATGACGCGCACCATTGGACGCGCCCCCATCGCACGGTCGTAGCCTTTCTCTGCCAGCCAGTTGCGGGCTTCCTGACTGACTTCCAGCGATACGCCTTTCTGATCCAGCTGCACCTGAAGTTCGACGATGAACTTGTCGACAACCTGATGGATAACCTCGGTCGACAAATGATCGAACCAGATGATGTTGTCCAGACGGTTACGGAATTCCGGCGTGAAGATTTTTTTAATCTCTTCCATCGCATCGGTGCTGTTATCCTGGTGGATCAGGCCGATGGATTTACGCTCGGTTTCACGCACCCCGGCGTTGGTGGTCATCACCAGCACCACGTTGCGGAAGTCTGCCTTGCGGCCGTTGTTATCGGTCAGCGTGCCGTTGTCCATCACCTGCAACAGCAGGTTGAAGACGTCCGGGTGCGCTTTCTCGATTTCATCCAGCAGCAGTACCGCGTGCGGATGTTTAATCACCGCATCGGTCAGCAGACCGCCCTGATCAAAGCCCACGTAGCCCGGAGGCGCACCAATCAGGCGACTGACGGTGTGGCGCTCCATGTACTCCGACATATCGAAACGCAGCAGCTCAATGCCGAGCGCTTTCGACAGCTGCACGGTGACTTCGGTTTTCCCGACCCCGGTTGGCCCGGCGAACAGGAAGGAACCGACCGGCTTATGATCCTGGCCCAGCCCTGCCCGACTCATCTTGATGGCTTCGGTTAAGGCCTCGATGGCTTTATCCTGACCAAAGACCAGCATTTTCAGGCGGTCGCCGAGATTTTTCAGGGTATCTCTGTCGCTCTGCGAGACGCTTTTCTCCGGGATACGCGCAATGCGCGCCACCACGGTTTCAATGTCCGCAACGTTGATCGTTTTCTTGCGTTTGCTGATTGGCATCAAACGCGCACGCGCGCCCGCTTCATCAATCACGTCTATCGCTTTGTCCGGCAAATGACGGTCGTTAATGTATTTCACCGCCAGCTCCACCGCCGCACGTACCGCTTTAGCGGTGTAACGCACGTCGTGGTGCGCTTCATACTTCGGCTTCAGCCCGTTGATAATCTGCACGGTCTCTTCCACTGACGGCTCAGTAATATCAATTTTCTGGAAGCGACGCGCGAGGGCACGGTCTTTTTCGAAAATATTGCTGAATTCCTGATAGGTCGTGGAACCGATCACCCGGATTTTGCCGCTGGAGAGCAGCGGTTTGATCAGGTTTGCCGCATCCACCTGGCCGCCCGACGCCGCACCCGCACCGATAATGGTGTGGATCTCGTCGATAAACAGGATGCTGTTGGTATCCTGCTCCAGCTGTTTGAGCAGCGCTTTGAAGCGTTTTTCAAAATCACCACGATATTTGGTGCCCGCTAACAGCGAGCCAATATCCAGCGAATAAAGGGTGCAATCGGCGATCACTTCCGGCACGTCGCCCTGCACAATACGCCAGGCGAGGCCTTCCGCAATCGCGGTTTTACCGACGCCGGACTCACCGACCAGCAGCGGGTTATTTTTACGACGACGGCATAGGACCTGAATGGCGCGTTCCAGCTCTTTATCGCGACCAATCAGCGGGTCGATGCCGCCTACGCGAGCAAGCTGATTCAGATTGGTGGTGAAGTTTTCCATACGATCCTCCCCGCCTGCTTGCTCTTCAGTGTTCGGTTGGCTTCCGGAATCGGAAGACTGGCTCGGCTCGTCTTTACGCGTGCCGTGGGAGATGAAGTTCACCACATCGAGACGGCTGACTTCGTGCTTACGCAGCAGATAGGCTGCCTGGGATTCCTGCTCGCTGAAGATGGCCACCAGCACATTCGCCCCGGTGACTTCGCTGCGACCGGACGATTGAACGTGGAATACGGCACGCTGTAATACGCGCTGGAAGCTGAGCGTCGGCTGAGTGTCGCGCTCTTCTTCGCTGGCAGGCAGTACCGGCGTGGTCTGTTCGATGAAGGCTTCGAGTTCCTGACGCAGCGCCACCAGATCCACGGAGCAGGCTTCCAGCGCTTCGCGGGCAGATGGGTTGCTGAGCAGAGCCAGCAACAGATGCTCGACGGTCATAAACTCATGACGGTGCTCGCGCGCTCTGGCGAAAGCCATGTTTAAACTGAGTTCCAGTTCTTGATTGAGCATAGGCACCTCCCCCAATTTGAATGCCTGAAATCAGGCCTGTTCCAGCGTACACAACAACGGATGCTCGTTCTCCTTGGCGTACAGGTTCACCATCGCAACTTTGGTTTCGGCGACTTCCGCGGTAAACACCCCGCAAATCGCTTTCCCCTGATAGTGAACGGCGAGCATCAGTTGCGTTGCACGTTCTACATCATAAGAAAAGAATTTCTGTAACACGTCAATAACAAACTCCATCGGCGTGTAATCATCATTGAGCAAAATCACTTTATACATCGACGGCGGCTGTAGCGCGTCGCGCACTTTGTCTTCTGCAAGCTGGTCAAAATCCAGCCAATCTCGCGTCTTACCCATTGTCAGTGTTCATCTTCGGTTGCCGCTCCGGCGGGACACATCCCGTCGGCTTCCCAGAGCGAGTTCTCATGAATCTACAGTAAAGCGTAGATAACTATCCTCTATTACTGCCATTCGCCATTCCTGCTATTCGCGACTTTCGTCACATTCCTTGCAATAGCGTTAACTGCTTCAAATTTTGGTGCATTTTTCACCGAACTTCGTTAACTGTCGCTTGACGCGTTGCCTGATTTATCTAAATTGTACAAGCGAGAGTTGGCGAGGTTTTGAACAGCCTGCCGATTTCACCACCGGTTCTTTCCATCTGATTATAAAGATTCTCGAAGGATGTCGATGTATGGAAATGGGTACTGTTAAGTGGTTCAACAATGCTAAAGGGTTCGGCTTCATCTGCCCTGAAGGCGGCGGCGAAGATATCTTCGCGCATTACTCCACCATCCAGATGGATGGCTACAGAACGTTAAAAGCCGGACAGCCCGTTCGGTTTGATGTCCATCAGGGACCCAAAGGCAACCACGCTAGCGTGATTGTTCCTGTCGAGGCTGAAGCCGCCGCAGTTGCGTAACGCTTACGCTTTATTGTGTACCAAAATGCCAGTCCTGACGACTGGCATTTTTCTGTCTTTTATTCACGCGCCAGGGCATCGACCGGGTCTAGCCGGGCCGCATTCCGCGCCGGTAACCAGCCGAACAGCACCCCGGTCAGCGTCGAACAGATAAACGCCATCACCAGTGCCAGCGGGGAAAAACCAATGCCCCAGTCCGGCAGGAATAACTGTAAGGTGAAGGCGATAATCAGCGAAAGGCTCACGCCCAACGCCCCGCCCACCAGGCACACCAGCACCGCCTCAATCAAAAACTGTTGCAGCACATCGCTGGCTCGCGCCCCGACCGCCATTCGAATACCGATTTCCCGGGTCCGCTCGGTGACCGACACCAGCATGATATTCATCACCCCGATGCCTCCAACCACCAGCGAGATTATCGCCACCAGCGTTAAGAACAACTGTAGTGTATGTGTGGTCCGCTCGGCGGTTTTCAAGATGCTGTCCATATTCCAGGTGAAGAAATCCTTCTTCCCATGGCGCAAACTGAGCAGTCGGGTCAGCTGTTGATCCGCCAGGGAACTGTCGTAGCCTTCGTTGACCCGCACCGTGATTGAGTTCAGCCATGACTGGCCCATCACCCGTCCGGCCATGGTGGTATACGGCAGCCAGACGCGCAGAATTTTACTGCTGCCAAACATCGACTGTTTCTCATCCGCCACGCCGATCACCGTAGCGGGCGTGTTGCCCACCAGCAGAATTTCGCCGACCACGTTGGCTTTGTTCGGGTACAGCTGGCGACGGGTGTTGCTGTCGAGCACCACCACCTGCGCCCGGCCGTTGAGCTGTACCTCATTGAAAGTGTTGCCTTCGCTGAAGGTCATGCCGTAGACGTTAAAGTACTGCGCGCCTACGCCTTCAACGCTTGCCGACACATCAGTATTACCCACCCGCAAACGCAGGCTTTTTGAGATGGCGGGCGTCGCCGAACGCACCCACGGCTGTTTTTGGATAGCCAGCAGATCGTCATATTTCAGCGCCTGCTGATACTGCGGGTCGTCGTCGCCAAAATCTTTACCGGGATAGACGTCGATGGTGTTGGTGCCAATCGCACGGATATCCGCCAGCACCATCTGTTTGGCAGCATCTCCGACCACCACAATCGACACCACCGAGGTAATGCCGATGATGATCCCGAGCATGGTTAACAGGGTGCGCATTTTATTGGCGGCCATTGCCAGCCACGCCATGGTTAATGCTTCGCGAAAACCGCTGACAAACTGCCGCCAGCCGGTGATTTCCACCGCCGCTGCGATTTTCGCCGCCCCCGGTACGGCCGTTTTCGGCGGGGGATTACTGATAATTTCCCCGTCGCGAATCTCTATAATCCGCTCGGCCTGCACCGCCACCGCCGGATCGTGGGTCACAATAATTACCGTATGGCCCTGCGATTTTAGCTGATGCAGGATAGCCATCACTTCCTCGCCGGAATGGGTATCCAGCGCCCCGGTCGGTTCATCGGCCAGAATAACCTGTCCGCCGTTCATCAGCGCCCGGGCGATACTCACCCGCTGCTGCTGGCCGCCGGAAAGTTGTGACGGCTGATACTCCACGCGATCGCCCAACCCGAGCCGCTGTAACAGCTGCTGCGCACGTTCCAGACGGCGCTTGCGCTCGGTGCCCGCATACACCGCTGGCACTTCTACGTTTTGCGCGGCGGTCAAATGCGACAGCAGATGGTAGCGCTGGAAGATAAAGCCAAAGTGCTCCCGACGCAGACGGGCCAGCGCATCACCGCTCAGCGTCGCCACGTCGGTACCCGCCACGCGGTAGGTGCCGCTGGTGGGTTTATCAAGACAGCCGAGAATGTTCATCAGCGTCGATTTTCCGGAGCCGGACGCCCCGACGATCGCCACCATTTCCCCGGCATTGATGCTGAGCGTGATGCCCTTCAGCACCTCCACGCTCTGCTCCCCGGACGGATAGCTTCGACGAATATCGCTCAGCTCAAGCAGCGCCGTCATTTCGCCGCTCCGGGTTTGCCCTCGCCGGTAATCACTTCGTCGCCCTCTGCCAGCCCTTGCACCACTTCAACGTCGGTGTCGTTGCGCGTACCGATGGTCACTTCGCGCTCTTTCACCTCGCCATTACGCAGCAGGCGCACGTTGTAACGATTATCTCCAACCGCATCGCCGAGTGCCGAGAGCGGGATGGTCAGCACGTTGTTGACCCCGGAAAGTTGAATATGCACCTGAGCCGTCATTTCCAGGCGCAGGACGCCCTGCGGGTTAGGCACTTCAAAACGGGCATAGTAAAAGATGGCATCGTTGACCTTCTCCGGTGTCGGCAGAATGTCTTTCAGGGTGCCTTCATAGCGGGTGAGCGGATCGCCTAACACCGTGAACCAGGCTTTCTGCCCCGGTTTAAGATGAATAACGTCGGCCTCAGACACCTGCGCTTTTACCAGCATGGTGCTGAGATCGGCCAGGGTCAGAATGTTTGGTGCCTGCTGCGCGGCGATCACCGTCTGGCCTTGCAGGGTGGTGATCTGCGTTACTTCCCCGGCCATTGGGGCCAAAATTCGGGTGTAATCGAGGTTGGTTTTGGCGGTGTCGAGCGTCGCCTGATTGCGCTTAATCTGTGCATCAATGGTGCCAATCTGCGCGTCTTTTACCGCCACGTCGGTGGCGGTGGTATCGAGGTCCTGGCGCGAAATCAGCTGCGTTTTTGCCAGTTGCAGATTACGGGCATAGGTCACCTGCGCGAGCTTACGTTCTGCCACCGCCTGTAAGCGCTGAGCGCGTAGCTCCATCAGCGTGGCTTCCACTTCTTTAATCTGGTTTTGTGCCTGTTCAGGGTCGATGACCCCCAACAGTTGGTCTTTCTTCACCTTATCGCCAATCGCCACCGACAGCGTTTTCAACTGGCCGCTGACCTGTGCCCCGACGTCAACCTTACGCAGGGCATCGAGTTTCCCGGTCGCCAGCACGCTCTGTTGCAGGTCGCTTTTGCGGACGATCAGCGTCTGATAACTCGGCAGCGGCGCATTCAGCGTCCGCCATAACCAGACCCCGCCCAGCAGCACTAACACCGCCAGAATCAGGTAACCTTTTTTACGTTTTCCCTTCAGCTTCATAAAAATCCCGAATGTTTGTCTTCTGTCGTTGATTGTATCTAAACATTTCCTCAACGAAACCCTATCTTTCAGTGAAGCGCCCGGCTCGTTGTGCCGACGTTGAAGAAGCCGTTGATAAAGTCGGCTTTTCAATCCGGCAAGGCTCTCCATATGTCACTCAACGCAGAACTTTCTTATTCAGAACAACCGACCCCAAAAACCGGCTGGCAACTGTTTCGCCTGTTGAGTAGCGGCCAACTGATGCCGGGGCTGGCGTGGAAAAATCCGGCCTATCGCCGCAAGTTTATTCTGCGTTCACTGGCGACCCCCTTCACGACGGCCACCCTACTCTCACGCCTGGCAGCGCAGCCGCAACTGCGTGAGATGTTACAGGTGCAACCGGGTTTACCGTGCCGCCTGCATCGCCCATGGCTGTCAATGAACATGCCGCGTCAGAATGCTGCGCAGGCGCTTATGTCACACTATGAAATCATGGCCGAGCACCTGCCAACGCCAGTGATGAATGCCTGGCTGAGCCGCCGGGGCGTCACGCTCGCGACCCTGACCGGGCGTGATGAGCAGGTCTTTAGCATCCGCCTGCTTTGCGATGCGTTTCTCGACAAAGAAGGCGAAGCGACGCTGGTGTTCACCGATGCGAAAAATACCGTGCTGGCCGAGCTTACTTTTACCTTATGTGAGTTCAACGGCAAGCAAACGATGTACATCGGCGGAATGCAGGGTGCGAAATCGCACGTCCCGCACGAGCTGATACAGGGCGCGACCAAATCCTGTAACGGGCTGTTCCCGAAACGTCTGCTGGTAGAAACCGCGATGGTGATGGGTCAGTTGATGAGGACTGAAGTCATTCGCGCGGTCAGTAATGAAACGCATATCTATCGCAGCGTTCGCTACCGTCGTAAAAAACAGGACAAGCTGCATGCGGATTACAACAGCTTCTGGGAATCACTCGGCGGTAACCTCGATGCCAACGGTGATTATCTGCTGCCGCTGACCATGCCGCGCAAGCCGATGGAAGAGATTGCCAGCAAAAAGCGGTCTGAATACCGTCGTCGTTATGAGCTGCTCGACGGCCTGCAGGCGCAGACCGTCACGGTGTGCCAGCGCTAATCTGCCCGCCCGCGTGCCAACCACAGCACGCGGGAAAACATCTTACGCAGCAGCGTAGGAACGGCTTCCACGCCGCGTCGCCCCGCCTCCATCGCCACCTCAATGGCCAGATCCGGTTTTGACGATCGGTGAATCGCCTTGATGATCACCCGCCGCATATTCATCGGGATCCCTTCCGGAATTTGCGCCACCCGGTGATAAACATCATCGAAGCCCTGGCGATACATAAAATGCTCCATATCCAACGCCGGAAGCGTGGTCAAATGCTGACGCTCCAGCTCCCGGTCGTTATTCAGTAGGCCGCGCACCGTGGCGGCGTACTTTTTCCCGGCCTCGTCGCCATCAACCAGCACATGCCATTCAATGCCCATCCGCCGGGCGAACTTGATCAGCGGTTTAAGGCCTGACTGCGCGAACTCGATAACTTTAATCCCTTCGGCATCAAAGTGATGACCGCACTGACGCGCCAGCTCGTTGATCACCCAGGTTTCGGTCTCGCCCTCTACCAGCAGCCAGCAGCGGGCAAACAGTGATGACGCGCGGTTAAAGCGAATATGAAACGCGATGCGCCGCCCGTCCTCCGCGCTCAGGCCGTCCGGCCCCAGACGCCAGGTGGCAACCCGGGAGGAGTCACGCACCAGACGGCAGACATGTTCTACCGGGGTCATCGACAGCAGTTCGCCGGAATTGGTGGTGGTGATGCGCTGGAGCGGCAACAGGTTGAGCAGATTCCAGGCCACCGACAGCATAATCGGATGCAGCCGGGTCTCCGGATCTTCCACCAACAGCAGCGGGCGCGCGTCTTTATCGAGCCGCACCGTGCCTTTGGCCTGCAGCAGCGTTGAGAAAAGCCCGAGCAGGATCACCCGATGGCTGCGTCCGCCCGGTTTGTCGATCATCCGGTTGATGATATCCAGGTAACGCCAGCTGCGCTGCTCGTCATGGGATCGACGCCGCATCAGACGATGGCGAGATTGTGCGGTGCCCTGTTCGGAAAAATAGTGTTCCAGCAGTTGCACCATCGCCGACAAGCCCTGGCGTATCTGTCCATCGGACAAATTTTGCGGGCTGGTGACCAACTCGCGGGAGAGAAAATCGAGCTGACGGGCGGTGATTTCGACGTCCGGCACGTTCGGCACCGTGCCGTTACGAATCCGGCGCATAAAGCGGGCATCACGCAGACGAAGCACCGGCATCAGGCGCACCAGATGCTGCGCCTGAGTATCGATATCCTTCAGCGGCAGTGGACGGCCATTGCCATCAATAAAGCTGCGCAGCGTCATCACGCTGCCGTCTTCTGCCAGTTCGCCTTCCAGCCGGTAATGAATGCGCTGATACTCGTCCGTACCCGGCACCCAACACGCTTCCAGTGGGCGATAGCGGCGCACGCGATGGCGGCCAGGCTCCAGCTCGCGGAAGGTGAGGATAATATGCAGATGGTGTTCGCGGCCCAGTATGTCCCCCGGCGGGAACCAGAAGTCTTCGCGCACAAAATGGTAGAGCTCAGATTCAGGCGACAGCAACAGGGTCAGTGCATCCAGCAGGCTGGATTTACCCCATGCATTTTCGCCGATTAAGACATTGTTCTGTTCCAGCATCAACGATAAGCGGTTGATGCCGCGAAAGCCCACGATTTCCACTCTTTCGAGAAGCATACGCCCTCCACCTGAAAAGTTCCCTTTCGTTAACAGGAGTATAGCGGCAGGCGTCTGGCGGTGATACCTGAAACAAAGTCAAGTGATGACAAAAAATGTCCGTGATACTTACCAACTGAAACTAATAGCGAATCAATTAATAACGCTTGGCGTTAAATTTATTCTTACACCAGATTTGACTGGCGAAAAATAATCTATACTCATTTTACCTCAACCAAGTACAAGGAATGACCAGACATTAACTTAAATCAATAGTAGTGGCTTTATTTCACTGGTGAAGGGACGACGTTAGTTCTTAAAATAACGGTTCTAAAATATGTCGTCTTCCCTTTGTGGCGATAAATAATGTCCGGTGCAGGATTTCCTGACACCGTCACTGTTATTTCTTTGAGGTGGTTATGTTCAGAAAACTGGCAGCAGAATGCTTTGGTACATTCTGGCTTGTATTTGGTGGTTGCGGTAGCGCAGTGCTGGCGGCAGGTTTCCCGGAATTAGGTATTGGTTTCGCGGGCGTGGCACTGGCATTCGGTTTAACCGTGCTGACGATGGCTTATGCTGTCGGCCATATTTCCGGCGGTCATTTTAACCCAGCGGTGACCTTAGGTCTGTGGGCTGGCGGTCGTTTCCCGGCTAAAGATATTATTGGTTATATTGTGGCTCAGCTCATCGGCGGCATTATTGCTGCGGCAATTCTGTATCTGATTGCCAGCGGTAAAACCGGCTTTGACGCGGCGGCAAGTGGTTTCGCCTCTAACGGTTTCGGCGAGCACTCCCCGGGCGGCTATTCCATGCTGTCTGCTATCGTGATTGAAATCGTGCTGACCTGTGGCTTCCTGCTGGTTATCCTCGGTGCAACCGATAAACATGCTCCGGCGGGCTTCGCTCCTATTGCCATCGGCCTGGCGCTGACCCTGATCCACCTGATCAGCATCCCGGTAACCAACACCTCTGTGAACCCGGCGCGTAGCACCGCGGTAGCTATTTTCCAGGGTGGCTGGGCACTGCAGCAGCTGTGGCTGTTCTGGGCGATGCCAATCATCGGCGGCATCCTCGGCGGCGTGCTGTACCGCACTCTGCTGGAAAAACGCGATTAATCAGTACTGATTTTTCTAAAGGCCTGGCGCTGCCGGGCCTTTTCTTTTTTCTGCCCGCTTTACTCCCCTCTGCGGTTTCGGTAGTGTCAGGTGCGCTTTTGACACTATTAAGGACCTGACCGTTCATGTTTTCGGGACTGCTGATTATTCTTGTGCCGCTGATTGCCGGCTATCTGATTCCACTGCGTCACCGTTCTGCCCTGCAGTTGATTAACCGCCTGCTGAGCTGGATTGTTTACGTTATTCTGTTTTTCATGGGCATCAGCCTGGCCTTTCTGGATAATCTCTCCAGTAATCTTCTTGCCATATTTCATTATTCAGCGGTCAGCATTGTGGTTATTCTGCTGTGCAATATTATTGCCCTGCTGTGGCTCGAACGAACGCTCCCGTGGCGCCATAATCATCAGCAGGAGAAATTACCCTCACGAATTGCAATGGCTCTGGAATCATTGCAGCTGTGCGGCGTGGTATTACTCGGATTCCTGTTGGGGCTTACCGGTTGGCCCATTTTGCAGCACGCCACCGAAGCCAGCGAATATACCCTGATCTTCCTTTTATTCCTGATCGGTATCCAACTGCGAAACAATGGAATGACCCTGAAGCAGATTGTCCTTAATCGCCGGGGAATGATTGTGGCAGTGGTTGTGGCGCTGAGTTCACTGGTTGCCGGGGTGATTAACGCCTTTATTCTCGACCTGCCGCTGAAAACTGGCCTGGCAATGGCCTCCGGGTTTGGCTGGTATTCACTGTCCGGTATTTTACTGACCGAATCTTTCGGGCCGGTGATTGGCAGCGCCGCCTTCTTTAACGATCTGGCACGTGAACTGATTGCTATTATGCTGATTCCGGGTCTGGTCCTGCGCCATCGCTCCACCGCCTTGGGGATTTGCGGGGCGACCTCGATGGACTTCACCCTGCCGGTATTACAACGTTCCGGCGGTGTGGAAATAGTGCCTGCGGCCATCGTGCATGGCTTTATTCTGAGCCTGCTGGTGCCGCTGCTGATGGCCTTTTTCTCCGCCTAACCTACCTCTCTGGCGGTAGGTCTCCTGCCGCCAAAATTGCGTTAAATCAATCTCCCGCTAAGTTGCCTGACAATTCTCTTTTCAGCACTGCATCACAGGCTTACCCTTAAACATGTATTTTATATATAACTTTAAAAGGTGTGACCATGTTCTGTGTGCAATGTGAACAAACCATTCGTACTCCGGCCGGAAACGGCTGTGCTTACGCCCAGGGAATGTGCGGCAAAACAGCGCAAACCTCTGACCTTCAGGATCTACTGATTGCCACTTTGCAGGGGCTGTCAGCCTGGGCGGTGAAAGCCCGCGAGTTGGGCATCATCAGCCATGACGTCGACAGTTTCGCCCCGCGCGCCTTCTTCTCCACCCTCACCAACGTCAACTTTGATTCCCCTCGCATCGTGGGCTACGCCCGTGAGGCCATCGCCCTGCGCGAATCATTGAAAGCGCAATGCCTGGCGAAAGATGCCCATGCCGCCGTGGATAACCCGATGGTGGGTTTGCAACTGGTGAGCGATGATCTCGGTGAGTTACAGCGCCAGGCCGAAATGTTCACCCCGAACAAAGACAAAGCCGCTATCGGGGACAACATTCTTGGCCTGCGTTTACTGTGCCTGTACGGCCTGAAAGGCGCGGCGGCGTATATGGAACACGCCCACGTGCTCGGCCAGTACGATAACGAGATTTACGCTCAGTACCATAAAATCATGGCCTGGCTCGGCACCTGGCCTGCGGACATGAATGCCCTGCTGGAATGCTCGATGGAAATCGGCCAGATGAACTTTAAGGTGATGAGTATTCTGGACGCGGGCGAAACCAACGCCTATGGGCATCCGACGCCGACGCAGGTCAACGTCAAAGCGGTGGCGGGCAAAGCGATTTTGATCTCCGGTCACGACCTGAAAGATCTCTACAATCTGCTGCTGCAAACTGAAGGCACCGGGGTGAATGTCTATACCCACGGCGAAATGCTGCCTGCACATGGCTATCCGGAACTGCGTAAATTCAAACATCTGGTCGGCAACTACGGTAGCGGTTGGCAGAACCAGCAGGTGGAATTTGCCCGTTTCCCGGGCCCGGTGGTGATGACCTCCAACTGCATTATCGACCCGACCGTGGGCGATTATGACCAGCGCATCTGGACCCGCAGCATCGTCGGCTGGCCAAACGTCAGCCATCTTGAAGGGGATGATTTCACCCCGGTGATTGAACAGGCGCAACGGCTGGCAGGCTTCCCGTATAGCGAAATCGAGCACCTGATCACCGTCGGCTTTGGCCGTCAGACGCTGCTCGGCGCGGCGGATACGCTGATTGATTTGGTCAGCCGTGAAAAATTGCGTCACATCTTCCTCGTGGGCGGCTGTGATGGCGAACGTACCGAACGGAGCTATTTCACCGATTTCGCTACCAGCGTGCCGGACGACTGCCTGGTGATGACCCTGGCCTGTGGGAAATACCGCTTCAATAAACTGGATTTCGGCGACATTGAAGGCCTGCCGCGTCTGGTGGACGCCGGACAGTGTAACGACGCCTACTCGGCAATTATCCTGGCGGTGACCCTGGCTGAAAAACTGGGCTGCGGAGTGAATGACCTGCCGCTGTCGCTGGTGCTGTCGTGGTTCGAACAGAAGGCCATTGTTATCCTCCTGACCCTGCTGTCGCTTGGCGTGAAAAACATCGTCACTGGCCCTACCGCCCCGGGCTTCCTGACCCCTGATCTGTTGGCGGTGCTGAACGACAAGTTTGGCCTGCGCGCTATTACCACCGTTGAGCAGGACTTACAGCAGATGCTGTGCGCGTAAGGAGACCACAATGACTATGCCCACTTCTCAATGCCCGTGGCGGATGCAGGTGCATCACATTCAGCAGGAAACCCCGGATGTGTGGACCCTGTCGCTGCTGTGCCACGACCATTATCCCTATCGCGCCGGGCAATATGCGCTGGTCAGTATTCGCCATACGGCGGATACGTTGCGCGCCTACACCCTGTCGTCTACGCCCGGCGTGAGCGAATACATCACGCTGACCGTGCGGCGAATTGATGACGGAAAAGGGTCCGAATGGCTGACGCGCGAAGTGAAACGCGGCGACTATCTGTGGCTGTCGGATGCGCAAGGGGAATTCACCTGCGACGATAAACCTGGCGATAAGATGCTATTGCTGGCGGCAGGCTGCGGCGTCACGCCGGTGATGTCGATGCGTCGCTGGCTGGCAAAATATCGCCCGGACACCGACGTTCAGGTAATTTTTAGCGTGCGTTCACCCGAAGATGTGATTTTTGCCGACGAATGGCGGCAGTATCCGGTGACCTTGGTCGCAGAGCATAACGCCGCCCACGGGTTTGTCGCCGGACGGCTCAGCCCCTCGTTACTCGAAAGCGTGCCTGACCTCGCGCAGCGCACGGTGATGACCTGCGGTCCGGCGCCCTACATGGACTGGGTGGAAGAAAATGTGAAGCGGCTCGGCGTGATGCGTTTCTACAAAGAACAATTCTTCACCCCGGTGGCGGAAGCGGCAACCAATGGGCTGAAAATCAGCACTCTGCAACCGGCGAAAGCATTTTATGCGCCGGTCGGGACCACGCTGCTGGAGGCGCTGGAAAGCAATCGCGTGGCGGTCAACGCTGCCTGTCGCGCGGGGGTTTGCGGCTGCTGCAAAACCCGAGTGGTCAGCGGGGAGTACCGTGTCACCAGCACCATGACGCTAACTGAGGAAGAGCAGAAGCAGGGTTACGTGCTGGCCTGCTCCTGCCATCCGCAAAGCGATTTGGTTCTGGCCTGACTGCTGACCTGATTAATCGCACCGGGCACACCAGTGAGTTTCATCTAAGCTTGTAAGCGGTATCACAAAAAGGAGATGGAATCCTATGAAACAAACAGTGGCTTCTTACATTGCGAAAACGCTTGAACAAGCCGGGGTAAAACGAATCTGGGGTGTGACGGGTGACTCCCTGAACGGGCTGAGTGACAGCCTGAACCGCATGGGCACCATCGAATGGATGCCGACGCGCCATGAAGAAGTGGCCGCCTTTGCCGCCGGGGCTGAAGCCCAGCTAACCGGCGAACTGGCGGTCTGCGCCGGTTCCTGTGGGCCGGGCAACCTGCATTTGATTAACGGCCTGTTTGACTGTCACCGCAACCACGTCCCGGTCGTGGCGATCGCCGCCCACATTCCGTCCAGCGAAATTGGCAGCGGTTATTTTCAGGAAACCCATCCGCAGGAGCTGTTCCGCGAATGCAGCCATTACTGCGAGCTGGTTTCTTCCCCGGAGCAAATCCCGCAGGTGTTGGCGATTGCGATGCGCAAAGCGGTGCTTAACCGTGGGGTGTCGGTGATTGTGCTCCCGGGAGATGTCGCGCTCAAAGCGGCCCCGGAAAGCGCCAGCTCCCACTGGTATCACGCCCCACAGCCGGTGGTCGTGCCGGAAATGGAAGAGCTGCGTAAGCTGGCCCAACTGCTGCGCTACTCGAACAATATTGCCCTCCTGTGCGGCAGCGGCTGTGCCGGGGCGCATAAAGAGCTGCTGGAATTTGCCGGGAAGCTGAAATCACCGATTGTCCACGCCATGCGTGGCAAAGAGCATGTCGAATATGACAACCCCTACGACGTCGGCATGACAGGGCTTATCGGCTTCTCATCCGGGTTCCACACCATGATGAACGCCGACACGCTGGTGCTGCTCGGCACTCAGTTCCCGTATCGCCCGTTCTACCCCAGCGATGCCAAAATTATTCAGATAGACATCAACCCGGCCAGCATCGGGGCGCACAGTAAGGTAGACATGGCGCTGGTCGGCGACATTAAAGCCACGCTCGCGACGCTTATCCCGCTGCTGGAAGAGAAAACCGACCGGGCGTTTCTCGATAAAGCGCTGGAGCATTACCGCGACGCGCGTAAAGGGCTCGACGACCTCGCGAAACCCAGCGACAAAGCCATTCATCCGCAGTATCTGGCCCAGCAAATCAGCCACTTCGCCGACGATGACGCGATTTTCACCTGCGATGTCGGCACCCCGACGGTATGGGCCGCGCGTTATCTGAAGATGAACGGCAAACGCCGCCTGCTCGGCTCGTTCAACCACGGGTCGATGGCCAACGCCATGCCGCAGGCGCTGGGGGCGAAAGCGACAATGCCGGACCGCCAGGTGGTGGCGATGTGCGGCGACGGCGGCTTCAGTATGTTGATGGGCGACTTCCTGTCGGTGGCGCAGCTTAAACTGCCGCTGAAAATCGTGGTCTTTAACAATAGCGTGCTCGGCTTCGTGGCGATGGAAATGAAAGCCGGAGGCTATCTGACCGACGGCACCGAACTGCACGACACCAACTTTGCGCGCATCGCCGAAGCCTGCGGTATCACCGGCATTCGGGTGGAGAAAGCCGCAGATCTCGATGAAGCGCTGCAACAGGCCTTCAGCACCGACGGGCCGGTACTGGTCGACGTGGTGGTGGCGAAAGATGAATTAGCCATTCCACCGCAGATTAAACTTGAGCAGGCCAAAGGATTTAGCCTGTATATGTTGCGCGCGATCATCAGCGGACGCGGGGATGAGGTTATCGAACTGGCGAAAACCAACTGGCTCAGGTAAAAAGAGAGGCATAACCCTGATGGAAAAAAGGAAATGCCGTGATCGATTTACGTAGTGATACCGTTACCCGCCCTGGGCGCGCCATGCTGGAACAGATGATGGCCGCCCCGGTCGGGGATGATGTGTACGGGGATGACCCGACCGTGAATGAACTGCAACGCTACGCGGCGGAGCTGGGCGGTAAAGAAGCCGCCCTGTTCCTGCCGACCGGCACACAGGCTAACCTGGTGGCGCTGCTGAGCCACTGCGAACGCGGCGAAGAGTACATTGTCGGTCAGGGGGCGCATAACTATCTGTACGAAGCAGGCGGGGCCGCAGTGCTCGGCAGCATCCAGCCTCAGCCGATTGACGCGGCCAGCGACGCGACTCTGCCGCTCGACAAAGTCGCGGCCAAAATCAAAGCCGACGATATTCACTTCGCCCGCACTAAACTGCTCAGCCTCGAAAACACCCACAACGGCAAAGTGCTGCCGCGCGAATACCTGAAAGAGGCGTGGGAATTTACCCGTGAGCGCGGGCTGGGCCTGCACGTTGACGGGGCACGTATCTTCAACGCCATCGTGGCCTACGGCTGCGAGCTAAAAGACGTGACCCAATATTGCGACTCCTTCACCATCTGCCTGTCTAAAGGCCTGGGCACGCCGGTCGGCTCCCTGCTGGTCGGCAATGCCGATTACATCAAGCGCGCCAACCGCTGGCGTAAAATGACCGGCGGCGGGATGCGCCAGGCGGGTATTCTGGCGGCGGCGGGTCTGTATGCACTGAAAAATAACGTGCAGCGTTTGCAGGAAGATCACGACAACGCCGCGTGGATGGCGGAACAGCTGAAAGCCATCGGGGCAGACGTGATGCGCCATGACACCAACATGCTGTTCGTGCGCGTCGGTGAAGAAAACGCCGCCGCACTGGGCGAACATCTGCGTGCCAACGGGGTGCTGATCAACGCCTCACCGGTTGTGCGCCTGGTGATGCATCTGGACGTTAATCGCCAGCAGCTCGAAGAAGTGGTTGGTCACTGGAAATCATTTCTGAACCGTAGGGGCTAACGTGCAAACAATTCTGGTGCTTGGCGCCAGCGGCTACATCGGCCAGCACCTGGTCACGGAACTCAGCGCGCGCGGCATGACCGTGCGGGCTGCGGCACGCAACACGGATCGTTTACAAAAGTTGGCGCTGCCTGGCGTCAGCTGTCATCACCTCGATCTTAACTGGCCCACCGAACTGCCCGCCCTGCTGGACGGTGTAGACACGGTCTATTTTCTGGTTCACGGCATGGGTGAAGGCGGTAATTTTGTCGCCCATGAGCGTCAGGTGGCGCTCAACGTGCGCGATGCCCTGCGTCAACAGCCGGTGAAACAGGTCATCTTTTTAAGCTCGTTACAGGCCTCGGAACATCAACAGTCGGATCACCTGCGTGCCCGCCAACTCACCGGGGAACTGCTGCGAGAAGCCGGTATTCCGGTGACCGAACTGCGCGCGGGCATTATCGTCGGCGCGGGGTCTGCGGCATTCGAAGTAATGCGCGACATGGTTTACAACCTGCCAGTGCTGACCCCGCCGCGCTGGGTTCGCTCCCGTACCACGCCAATTGCGCTGGAAAACCTGCTTTTTTACCTAGTGGAATTGCTCCATCATCCGGCAGAGCAGCATCGCGTTCTCGAAGCCGCCGGGCCAGATGTGTTGAGCTATCAGCAGCAGTTCGAGCATTTCATGCGGATCAGCGGCCGTCATCGTCTGCTGATCCCCATTCCCTTCCCCACCCGTTGGATTTCGGTGTGGTTTTTGAACGTCATTACCTCTGTGCCGCCGACCACCGCCAAGGCGCTGATCCAGGGCCTAAAACACGATCTGCTGGCAGACGACAGCGATCTGCGGGCGCTGATCCCACAGCCGTTGATCTCTTTTGATGAGGCGGTCAAACGCACGTTGCAAGAAGAACAACAGCTGATGAATTCCAGCGACTGGGGCTATGACGCCCAGGCGTTTGCCCGCTGGCGGCCAGAATATGGGTACTTTCCGAAGCAGGCGGGCTGTACCGTCAGTACGTCCGCCAGCCTGGATGCGCTGTGGCAGGTGGTTAATCGTCTTGGCGGTAAAGAGCGTTATTTCTTCGGCAATATTCTGTGGGATATTCGCGCCGGGATGGATCGGGCAATCGGTCATAAGCTGGCGAAAGGTCGCCCGGCACGTGAAATGCTGGAGACTGGCGATGCGGTGGACAGCTGGAAAGTCATCATCGTCGAGCCGCGCAAACAGCTGTCGCTGCTGTTTGGCATGAAGGCCCCGGGGCTGGGCCGGCTGAGTTTTACGCTGAAGGATAAAGGCGACCATCGTGAAATCGACGTTCGCGCCTGGTGGCATCCGCACGGTATGCCAGGCTTGTTCTATTGGTTGCTAATGATCCCGGCGCATCTGTTCATTTTCCGGGGCATGGCTAAACGAATTGTGACGCTCGCCGAAGAAATCACGCGCAAATCGCGAAATCAGGGATGATTCTTCGCAGTTTCTCATTGCAACTCAGCGTAATTCACGGAAAAATGCGCACGAAATTCTTTTCAAACACAGTGGATTGATATGAAGGTCTTGGTCACCGGAGCCACCAGCGGTTTAGGCCGTAATGCGGTGGAATATCTGCGCCGTAAAGGCATCAGCGTCAGAGCAACCGGTCGCAATGAAGCGATGGGGCGGCTGCTGGAAAAAATGGGCGCTGAGTTTGTCCCGGCGGACCTGACCGAGCTGGTGTCATCGCAGGCAAAAGTGATGCTCGCCGGAATCGATACCCTGTGGCACTGCTCCTCTTTCACCTCCCCGTGGGGCACCCAGGAAGCGTTCGATTTAGCCAACGTGCGCGCCACGCGTCGTCTGGGCGAATGGTCCGTGGCCTGGGGGGTGCGCAACTTTATTCATATCTCTTCCCCGTCGCTCTATTTTGATTATCACCACCATCGCGACATCAAAGAAGATTTCCGCCCGCAGCGTTTTGCCAATGAATTTGCCCGCAGCAAAGCCGCTGGCGAAGAGGTGATTAAACTGTTGGCGCAGGCCAACCCGAACACCCGTTTCACGGTGCTGCGTCCGCAAAGCCTGTTTGGCCCGCACGATAAAGTGTTTATTCCGCGCCTGGCGCAGATGATGCACCATTACGGCAGCGTGCTGCTGCCACGCGGTGGCGCGGCGCAGGTGGATATGACCTATTACGAAAACGCGGTACATGCGATGTGGCTGGCGAGCCAGCCGCAGTGTGATTCGCTACCGTCAGGCCGGGCATATAACATCACCAACGGCGAGCCGCGCAGCCTGAAAAGCATCGTGCAGAAGCTTATCCACGAGCTGGATATTCACTGCCGCATCCGGTCGGTGCCGTATCCAATGCTGGATATGGTCGCCCGCAGCATGGAGCGTTTTGGCAACAAAGCGGCGAAAGAACCCTCTTTCACCCACTACGGAGTGTCCAAACTGAACTTTGATTTCACTCTGGACATCAGCCGTGCCGAGCAAGAGCTCGGCTATCAGCCGATTGTCAGCCTCGATCAAGGGATCGTGCAGACCGCTCACTGGCTGAAAGATCACGGGAAACTGCCGCGCTAACGCTCAGCCTTTAACCCTGGCCATATTTTTCCAGTAACGCTTCGGCGATGGCCTGGGTTTGTGCATCCGCGATGCCGTCGTAGCGAGCCGGTCGGAAATGCATCTGAAACGCCATAATTACGCGTTTCTTCTGATCGGCTGTCATCCCCGGTGCCACCTCATAGCCATAACGCGAGAGCAAATCCAGCACGGCCCCCGTGTTTACGCGCTCCGACGGCAGACGCCCATTAAGATAGAACGCCACCCGATTCGCATCCGGCCACGCACCTATCCCCTGCTGCGCCATCAGCTGCCACGGGAAGAGCGGGCCAGGATCGACTTTACGCTGCGGAGCAACATCGGCATGGGCGACCACGTTCTGCGGTTCAATGTGATATCGCGCAATGATGTCTTTCGCCAGCGGGATCAAGGCGTTGATTTGCGACTGGGCAAACGGGGTAAAGCTTTTTTCCCCTGCGACGGTCTGCCAGCCTTTATTTTCCAGTTCAATACCAATCGAAGTATCATTGATGCGCGTGGCCCCGCGCCAGAAACTCACCCCCGCATGCCAGGCAAGATCCTGTTCCGGCACCAGCTGCCAGATAAGCGGCTTACCCTTTTGTTGCGGTGGATTTTCGGGGACCAGGTAATGCACGCTGACCTTGTCATCCGTCAGGGTCGCCAGAGAATTTTCAAAATCTCCGGCGGTGTAATGGATAACCAGCACTTTGACGCGCGGGTAAGCATTGGGCGACGGATGGCTGGTATCCAGCATATAGCCCGGCTTGCTTACCAGAGGCGGCTGCCCGGCATCCTTTTTACTGGCGCAGCCTGCCAACAGCAGCGCCAGGGACATCAGTAAGAAACGCTTCATCGACGCACTTTAACGGCGGTACCGCTGACGCTGACCATCAGCATACTGCTGTCTTTACCGACGGTTTCGTAATCAATGTCGATGCCGACCACTGCATCCGCGCCCAGCGCTTTGGCCTGTTCGCCCAGTTCCTGGAACGCGATTTCACGCGCCTTACGCAGTTCTTTCTCATACGCGCCAGAACGCCCGCCGACGATGTCGCGGATCCCGGCAAAAAAATCACGAAAAATATTGGCGCCCAGAATCGCTTCGCCGGTCACGACGCCGCAGTATTCCACGATAGTTTGCCCTTCCAGGGTCGGTGTAGTTGAAAATTGCATTCATCCTCCTTCTTCAATGCCTTAGCTCGGTTAGTCAAACACATTATCGTCCTGATACGCTATGCTTGAAAACATCTAAATCGTAGTCAGTCTATAAGGAAATCACTCATGCGCTACTCTGCCGCTGCACTTCTTGTCCCTTGCGCACTTCTGCTGAGCGCCTGCACCACCGTTACGCCTGCCTATAAAGATATTGGTACCCGGTCTGGCGCTTGCGTAGAAGGCGGCCCGGACACCGTGGCCCAGAAGTTTTACGACTATCGCATTCAGCATCGCAACAACGATTTGACCGCTCTGCGTCCCTACCTGAGCGACGACCTCGCCAAAGTGCTTAACGATGCGAATAACGATCCGAACAAACGTGCGTTGATGCAACAGGACCTGTTCTCAAGCCGCACAACAGCACCTGACAGCGCCGATGTGGCTGACGCCTCCACCATCCCGAATACCGATGCCCGCAACATTCCGCTGCGTGTAGAACTGAAGCAGGGTTCCAACAGCTGGCAGGATGAAGTGTTGATGATCCGGGAAGGCCAGTGCTGGGCTGTAGACGATGTGCGCTACCTCGGCGGCACCGTTCACGCTCCGGCTGGCACCCTGCGCCAGACCCTCTCTAAGTAAAATATCCCCGTAATTACTCAGGTAAAATGTCTGGCATTCTGTGATGAATGCCGACATTTATTCCCCCGCCCCTGCGCTCTCGCTATTTTGTGCTAACTTTAAGTATAAACGTGGTTTATATTTAAGTTTTAACGCAGAAATATTGCATAACTATTCTGTGAACGTTACTATTTGCGGCCTCAATAGCTATCGGTGTCAGATTTCCCGGATGAGTATAAAACTAGAAGGCATTAACTGCTTTTACGGCGCACATCAGGCGCTGTTCGACATAACCCTGGATTGCCCGCAGGGTGAAACGCTGGTGCTGCTTGGCCCTAGCGGCGCGGGAAAAAGCTCGCTGTTGCGCGTTCTTAACCTGCTGGAGATGCCGCGTTCTGGCACGCTTTCCATTGCAGGAAATCAGTTCAATTTCAGCAAAGCCCCTTCCGATAAGGCGATTCGTGACCTGCGTCAGAACGTCGGTATGGTCTTTCAGCAGTACAACCTCTGGCCGCACCTGACCGTGCTGCAAAACCTGATTGAAGCCCCATGTCGCGTGCTCGGCTTATCCAAAGAGCAGGCTCTGGCTCGCGCCGAAAAGCTGCTGGAACGTCTGCGCCTGAAGCCGTATAGCGACCGCTATCCGCTGCATTTATCCGGCGGTCAGCAACAACGTGTGGCCATTGCCCGGGCGCTGATGATGGAACCGCAGGTTCTGCTGTTTGATGAGCCAACCGCCGCATTGGATCCGGAAATCACCGCCCAGATTGTCAGCATCATTCGCGAGCTGGCACAAACTCAGATTACCCAGGTTATCGTGACCCATGAAGTCGAAGTGGCGCGGAAAACCGCCAGTCGAGTGGTGTATATGGAAAACGGTCATATTGTTGAACTTGGGGATGCGGCGTGCTTTGCCCATCCGCAGACCGACGCCTTTAAAAACTATCTTTCACACTGATGTATTCGGGAACAATGACAATGAAAAAAATCGTGATTGCCGCGCTGCTGGCCAGCGTCAGCCTGTCCGCCGGTGCAGCACAGACCATTCGTTTTGCGATGGAAGCGTCCTACCCTCCGTTTGAATCCATGGATGCCAGCAATAAGATTGTCGGCTTCGACGTGGACCTGGCGAACGCCTTGTGTAAACAAATCGACGCCACCTGTACCTTTACCAACCAGGCATTCGACAGCCTGATCCCTAGCCTGAAATTCCGTCGTTTTGACGCCGTTATTTCCGGCATGGACATCACGCCAGAGCGTGAAAAACAGGTGCTGTTCACCAAGCCTTACTACGATAACTCCGCGCTGTTCGTGGGTCAGAAAGGCAAAGTTGCAGACATCGCCGCGCTGAAAGGCAAAAAAGTTGGCATGCAGAACGGCACCACGCATCAGAAGTTCATCATGGATAAACATCCGGAAATCACGACCGTGCCATACGACAGCTACCAGAACGCCAAACTGGATCTGCAGAATGGCCGTATTGACGCGGTGTTCGGTGATACCGCCGTGGTGACCGAATGGCTGAAAGCCGATCCGAAACTGGCCGCCATCGGCGATAAAGTGACCGATAAAGAATACTTTGGTACCGGCCTCGGCATCGCCGTGCGTCAGGGCAACACCGATCTGCAGCAGAAACTGGATGCTGCGCTCGACAAAGTGAAACAGGATGGGACTTACCAGACCATCTACAGCAAATGGTTCCAGAAGTAATTCTTGATGAACGAAATGTTTCCATTAGCAAGCGCCGCCGGGATGACCGTCGGCCTTGCCGTTTGTGCGCTGGCGATAGGCCTGGTGCTGGCGATGATCTTTGCGGTGTGGGAGTCAGCGAAATGGCGTCCTGTCGCATGGCTCGGCACCGGACTGGTCACCCTTCTGCGTGGATTACCGGAAATTCTGGTGGTCCTGTTTATCTATTTCGGCTCCTCACAGCTGCTGCTCCTGCTGTCTGACGGCTTTACGCTGAACCTCGGTTTTGCGCAGATCCCGATTCAGGTGCAGATTGAAAACTTCGACGTCAGCCCGTTCCTGTGCGGCGTGATTGCGCTGTCGCTGCTCTATTCCGCCTACGCCTCGCAAACGCTGCGTGGCGCGCTGAAAGCCGTCCCGCAGGGTCAGTGGGAATCCGGTCAGGCGCTGGGGCTGTCGAAAGCGGCGATTTTCTTCCGGCTGGTGATGCCGCAGATGTGGCGTCATGCGCTGCCGGGGCTCGGGAACCAGTGGCTGGTGCTGCTGAAAGATACCGCCCTGGTGTCGCTTATCAGCGTGAACGATTTGATGTTGCAGACCAAAAGCATCGCCACCCGTACCCAGGAGCCGTTTACCTGGTACATCGTGGCGGCGGCTATTTACCTCGTTATCACCCTGCTCAGTCAGTACATTCTTAAACGCATTGACCTGCGCGCGACTCGCTTTGAACGGAGACCAGGCTGATGCTTGAGTATTTACCCGAACTGATGAAGGGGCTGCACACCAGCTTGACGCTGACTGTGGCCTCCATCGTGCTGGCGCTGATTATGTCGCTGATTTTCACCATCATCCTGACGCTGAAAACGCCAGTGCTGGTATGGATTGTCCGCGCCTATATCACGCTGTTTACCGGTACGCCGCTGCTGGTGCAGATTTTCCTGATTTACTACGGTCCAGGCCAGTTCCCGCAGTTACAGAACTATCCGGCGCTGTGGCATCTGCTCTCTGAACCCTGGCTGTGCGCAATGATTGCCCTGTCGCTCAACAGCGCCGCCTATACCACCCAGCTGTTCTATGGCGCGATCCGCGCTATCCCGGACGGCCAGTGGCAATCCTGCGGTGCGTTGGGGATGAGCAAGAAAGACACCCTGGCTATCCTGCTGCCGTATGCGTTCAAACGCGCCCTCTCCTCTTACTCCAACGAAGTGGTGCTGGTGTTCAAGAGTACCTCTCTGGCGTACACCATTACATTGATGGAAGTGATGGGTCACGGACAGCTGCTGTATGGCCGGACCTATGACGTGATGGTGTTTGGCGCGGCGGGCCTGGTATATCTGGTGGTCAACGGGCTGCTGACGTTGATGATGCGCCTGATCGAACGTAAGGCACTGGCGTTTGAACGCCGTAACTGATACTGCATAAGAAAGCATCACCGTAAGCGGGCAAGTGATTCACTTCCCGCTTTTTTTTACGCCCAAAATAAAATATTTAGTCATTTTTATTGCATGATAATTCACAAGATGGCAAGGTAACTCCCATGCCTCAGACACGGCACAACATCATAAGATTGACCGACGGGAGCTTTACCATGAAGAAACTTATTCTGGCAGCGCTGCTTGCCTCTTTCGCCGCAGGCGCGGCTGCGGCTGACAAAATCAGCTTTGGCGTCTCCGCCACCTATCCACCGTTTGAATCTCTCGATGCCAACAATCAGATTGCCGGTTTTGATATCGATCTGGCGAAAGCGTTATGCAAACAAATGCAGGCGGACTGCACCTTCACCAACCACGCGTTTGACAGCCTGATCCCGTCGCTGAAATTCAAAAAATACGACGCGGTGATTTCCGGTATGGACATCACGCCTGAGCGCAGTAAGCAGGTGGCATTCACCGACCCGTACTACGCCAACTCGGCGCTGGTGATTGCGAAAAAGGGCGAGTTCACCTCTTTTGAGCAGCTGAAAGGCAAACGCATCGGGATGGAAAATGGCACCACCCATCAGAAATACCTGCAGGATAAGCACCCGGAAGTGAAAACCGTGGCGTATGACAGCTACCAGAATGCGATTATTGACCTGAAAAATGGCCGTATCGATGGGGTGTTTGGCGATACTGCGGTCGTGAATGAGTGGCTAAAAACCAATCCACAGTTGGGTACCGCCACGCCGAAAGTGACCGACGCACAGTATTTCGGTACCGGCCTGGGGATTGCCGTCCGCCCCGATAACAAAGCGCTGCTGGAAAAACTGAACGGGGCGCTGAAAGCGATTAAAGCAGACGGAACGTACCAAAAAATCAGCCAGCAGTGGTTCCCGCAGTAAGCTGAAGCGTATTGACTATCAAGCCGGGCCTTGCGCCCGGCTTTTGCATGTATAACGGCTTATAACGGCACGTAAAAGCGGAAGCAAGCTCCCGGCGTGGCATCCACCAGTCGGATACCGCCCCCGTGTAATTCGAGCATTCGCCGCACGATCAATAGCCCTAATCCGCCCCGGTCCTCACGGGCCCGTCGCGCATTGAGCGCCGAAGGACGCTGGAACAGCTGCTCTCGCAACTCTGCTTCTACCCCCGGCCCGCTGTCGGCTACTTCCACCTGCAGTTGCGCGTTTTCCTGCCAGACGCGCAGCTGAATGGTGCCGCCCTGCGGGGTGTGGCGCACCGCGTTATCCAGCAGATTGGTCACCACCCGTTCAATCATCGACACGTCAGCATTCACCAACGGCAGCGAGCGTGGCATCTCGACCTGCAGTTTCAGCTGTCGGGTTTCAATCGCCAGGTCGAATTTCTGCGCCACGTCCTGAATCAGCTCCCCGATGGCAAAGCGTTCCAGCTGCGGCTTGATCCCGCCATGTTCAAGTTTCGCCAGTTCAAACAGCTGCTGTGAAAGATGGCGCACCTTGTGGCCCTGGCGTAGGGCAATCGCCAGATACTGACGGTTATCTGCCGGCGACAGCGTGTCGGCTTTCATCGACAGGGTTTCCAGATAACCCAGTAATGACGTTAGCGGAGTACGTAAATCATGCGAAATGTTGGCAATAAACTCGCGGCGCTGGCGATCGCTGTCAGAGAGCTGATCCCACTGGCAGGCAATTTTGCGCGCCAGCTCGATAAAGGTATTGTGCAGGATCGCAACCTCATTGGCGGGCTCGCGCTCCGGCGTTTGCTGCGCCAGCTGTTTGATGGCGCTGATGCTGTCCTGATCCAGGCCGCGCACATCGGCGGTCAGCCGTTTGACCGGGCGGGTGACCGAATACCAGACCATCATCCCCGCCAGCGTGCCGAACAACGCCACCAGCAACAGCGACCACAGCACCGTGCTCCAGAGCGCTTTTTCCCAGGCGCTGTCGGACAGCGCATTGAGATTTTCGCCCTGCAATATAATGTACAGATAGCAGTGTAATACGCCGTTTAACCGCACCGGCGCCACGCTGAAGACTTTCTGTTTATCGAGACTGCGCGGATCGTCGCCAAACACCGGCCACGCCGCGCCGCCGAGGAAGGTTTGCAACGGTGCCACATCGATTTTCTGCCGTTTGATGTGTCCAGCCGGGGCCGCATCGGCCAATAAATCGCCTTCCGGCGACACCAGATACAACTCCACGCTCGGGTTCAGGTTCATCAGCCTGTCAAACAGGGTTTTGAGCGTCTGGCGATTGACTTCCCCCTGTTTATCCAGCAGCGGCTCGCTGTTGACGATTTGCTGCGCCAACCCGGCGGAAAGGCGCTGAACCATCGCGCTGCCGTATTGCGAGGAGCTGTAAAGCTGCACGCTGCACGCCGCTACGGCGCACAGCAGCAAAATGGCGGTGAACACCAGCGTCAGCCGCTGGCTGAGGCTCAAACGGCGGATCATAAAGCGGGCTCCGTTTTATCGCTGGCAAACTTATAGCCTTTACCCCAGACGGTGAGAATGATTTCAGGCTCCGCCGCGTCGCGCTCGATTTTGATGCGCAGCCGGTTGATATGGGTGTTGACGGTATGCTCGTAGCCTTCGTGTTGGTAGCCCCAGACGCTGTCGAGCAGCGACAGGCGAGAGAACACTTCCCCCGGATGACGGGCGAACCAGTACAGCAAGTCAAACTCGCGCGGGGTTAATTCGACAATCTCATCGCGCAGACGCACTTCGCGCGCCAGCGGATCGATAGTCAGCCCGTGGGCAGTAATCAAGCCGCCCTCCATGCGAATGTTCTGCCCCATCGCTTCCTGACGCCGGAACAGCGCTTTCACGCGGGCAATCAGTTCCAGCACGGAAAACGGTTTTGGCAAATAGTCGTCCGCGCCCATCTCCAGGCCCAAAACGCGGTGCGTTTCGCTGGTGCGGGCGCTGATAATGATCACCGGCAGGTAGCGCGTCATCTGCCGAATACGACGGCAAATCTCCAGGCCGTCAACGCCGGGCAGCATCAGATCGAGGATAACCGCATCCCAGACAGGCTTCTCAAGCTGCACCAGGGCCTGGTGACCGTCCGCTTCGTGGACAATCTCGTAACCCTCATCCTGTAAATTCAGCCGCAGCAAGGTGGCGATATCCTGATCGTCTTCAACCAGCAGTATTTTCTTTGGGTTATTCATGGCGTTCCACCGACAGTCTTTTGTTAAAGCTTAACGCAGGCAAGCGCCGCAAGTTATCACATTTTATTTAAACTTCCGTGAGGATCTGGTGACCCGATGCGGCGCATGCTGCAAACATGTCATCCGGGGAGAATCCACCATGTCCTCATCGCGTCCAGAAAAGATCCACCCGCTGTGGTTGCGCTGCTGCCATTGGGTAAACGCCATCGCCATCGCGGGCATGATGTTCAGCGGCTGGCGAATCTATAACGCCTCGCCGCTGTTTGATTTCGACTTTCCAGCGAACCTCACCCTCGGCGGCTGGCTCGGCGGGGCGCTGCAATGGCACTTCGCCATGATGTGGGTGCTGGTGATTAACGGCGCGGTCTATCTGACGCTCGGCATTGTAAGTGGTCGCTTCCGCCGCAAATTCTTCCCACTTTCTTTTCGCCAATTGCGCGATGACCTGCTGGCAGCCCTGCGCGGCAAGCTGCAACACGCCGACCTGAGTCATTACAACATGGTGCAAAAGCTGGCCTATCTCGGCGCGATTGCGCTCGGCGTCGGGATGCTGCTCTCAGGGCTGGTGCTGTGGAAATCCGTCCAGTTTCCGCTGCTGCGGGAAATGCTTGGCGGCTACGAGGCCGCGCGGTACATCCACTTTTTCTGCATGAGTGCGATGGCTCTGTTCGTGATTATTCATTTGCTGATGGTGTTGCTGGTACCGCGGACGTTATTGGCCATGCTGCGTGGACGCTAAGGACAACAGAATGAAAAAACCGACCTCACTCTCTGCCAGCGATGCCCATTATCTGGTCAAAGACGCGGAGAAACTGTTAAGCCCGGACCGTCGCCGCCTGCTGCGCCAGGGTTTGACCCTGGGCGGCGTGATGATGCTCACCGGGTGTGATATCAGTGATAACGAAAGCGTAGAGACAGTGCTGTCCCGCATGTCGCGCTTTAACGATCGGGTACAGGGTTTTCTCTTCAGCCACCGTAATCTGGCGCCGGAATACCAAGAATCCGAGATAACCCGCCCGTTTCCGTTTAACGCCTTTTACGGCGAGGACGATATCCCCCAGGTCGACGGGCGGGACTTCCAGCTGGAAATTCGCGGCCTGGTGCGGGACACCAAAGCCTGGACGCTGCCGGAGCTGTACCACATGCAGCAGGCAAGCCAGGTCACCCGCCACATTTGCGTCGAGGGCTGGAGTGCGATCGGCAAATGGGGCGGCGTGCCTTTTGCTCAGTTTTTACAGCTCATCGGGGCCGATACCCGCGCGAAATACGTCAGTTTCCGTTGCGCCGATGATTACTACACCAGCATTGATATGGCCACCGCCCTGCATCCGCAAACGCTATTGGCTCTGACCTGGGATAATCAAATCCTGCCGCCGAAGTACGGTTATCCGATGAAAATCCGCATCCCCACCAAGCTCGGGTACAAAAACCCGAAACACGTTTTATCCATTGAAGTCACCAATCGCTTCCCGGGCGGTTACTGGGAAGATCAGGGTTACAACTGGTTTGGTGGCAGCTAATTCACGACGACACAACCCCAACCTAAATAACGAGGAAATACCATGAAAAAGATGATGCTTGCCGCCGCTGCCGTTTCTGCCCTGGTGATGTTTAACGTTCAGGCCGCCGACAACATGAGCAACGACACAATGGCAAAAGATAAAATGGCGATGTCCCATGACGGGATGGCGAAAGACAATATGGGTAAACCCTGTAAAGACGAGATGTGCAAGGACGGGATGAAGAAAGACGCGATGAAAAAGGACAGTATGGGGAAAATGGATAACATGTCGAAAGACGGCATGAAAAAAGACAGCATGGGGAAAATGGATAACATGTCGAAAGACGGCATGAAAAAAGACAGCATGAGCAAATAAACGCCGGGCCGGGTCAGGTGTCAGCCTGCCCGGCGCGAGATTAGCGGCGAATCAACAGGGTTAACACTTCGTAGTGCGCGGTGTGCGGGAACATATCAAACAGTTGCACCCGGGCGACCCGGTAGTCCGGCAGATGGCCAACGTCTTTCGCCATCGACTGCGCATTACAGCTGGAATAGATAATAAACGGCGGCGCCATCTCGCTCAGATAATCGCACAGCGCTTTACCTATTCCCCGACGCGGCGGATTAACCAGCACCAGTTCAGGTACACTCCCCTGCGCGGTCGCAAATTGGGTGGAATCCAGGGCCTGAAAATGCAGATTGTGTAAGCCCAGCTCTGTCGCCGACTGTCTGGCGCAGGCAATGGCTTCCGGGGCAATTTCTATCCCGGTGAGCGTCATCTCAGGCGTGGCGCAGTGCAGGCCAAATCCACCTACCCCACAGAACAGATCCCACATATGTTGGACCGGTAATTCGCGGACCCAGCGCCGCGCGGTGGCGTAAAGCTGGCTGGCAACCGTCGGGTTGGTCTGGAAGAAACTTTGCGGACGGATCCACAATGGCACGTCGTTAAAACGTTCCGCCAGCGCCTGTTGTTCGGTGAGAAAGATTTCCTGTTCACCCTCCATGATCGCCATGTGTACCGGCTGGATGTTGACAGAAATCACCTTCAACTGCGGCAGCTGAGCCTGTAAATCCGGCAAGGCGGCGCGCAGCTGTGCCAGCTTGGTATCGGAGCGCAACACAAACCGCAGCATCATCCCACCGTCGAGTTGGCTTTCGGTCAGCAGCAGATATTTCAATTCGCCGCGTTTACGCGCCACGTTATACGGCGTCAGGCCCGCCCGGGCGATGAACGGCTTAAGTGCGGCAAACACCGGGGCAAACGAGGCGGGATACAGCGGGCAATCACACAGGTCTTCCGGGGTGCCGTCGCGATGCAACATACCGAGCAGCGGTTTTTCGACGCTGCCGCTGACCACCATTTTAGCTTTATTACGAAACCCGCTTTCCGGGCCGCCAATCGGCGCGCACCACTCTTCTACCGTCGAGGCGGACAGCAGTTGCCGGAGATCCGCCATTTTGGCGGCAAGCTGTTGGGACACCGGCTGTTCGAGCCACTGACAGGAGCGACAGCGACCGGCATCATAGAGTGCGCACTGCATACAAAGACCTTTGAAATTCCAGGGGCCGGGATTGTATCACCGTTAATGCAGACGGAAAAACCGACGGCTGGCAGCGGGAACAAAAAGTAGACACAGCACCAGCATATCCGGCAGTTTTTGCATCACCAGCGAGCGGAGTATTTCCCGCTTTGATTCCCCGGGAATGCTGAACAGTTCAGGATAACCATAGCCCAACGACGCAGCCCACAGGTAAACGGCGGCGATCACCTGGGTCGACAGGTACAGCCAGCGCGACCAGTTTCGCCCTTTGATCAGCGAAAACGCACACCAGATTTCGACAAAAACCAGCACCAGACTGGCCAGAAAGACCAGGGTTAACGCCCAGGTCTGCACGCTGCGATGGACGAATTCCATCATCCCTTGCGGACCGAGCAGGCCGAGGATCATCAAGACATCCAGCGCACGAATCAGAATAATAGCGAGCGCCGCCACCTGCACCAGGACAGGGACGTTCGGTCTGGCATGTGTATTCGCAGTTTTAGAAAAGAATCGCAATTGTGGCCTTCCATGAAAACGTCTCCCTGGAAACACAGGGAGACGATGACACAACGCTAATGATTTTAAGCGGTTCAGCCGCGTCTTGCACGCTGGATGTCGCGTACACGCTGCTTTTCAGACCTTGCCATGAGGAACCAGGCGAGTAAACCAACAATTCCGACCACGCCGAGGATCAGCGTCGCCAGGGCGTTGATTTCCGGGTTGACCCCCATACGCACGTTGGAGAACACCAGCATCGGCAAGGTGGTTGCGCCCGGCCCGGAAACAAAGCTGGCGATCACCAGGTCATCGAGGGACAGGGTAAACGCCAGCAGCCAGCCAGAAATCACCGCCGGCATGATCATTGGCAGAGTGATAACGAAAAAGACCTTCAGCGGCGTCGCACCCAGATCCATCGCCGCCTCTTCTATTGAGCAGTCGAGTTCACGCAGACGCGAGGAGATAACCACCGCCACGTAGGCAGTACAAAACGTGACGTGCGCCAGCCAAATCGTCAGCATGCCACGGTCAGACGGCCAGCCGGTGGCGTGGCCGAGCGCCACGAACAGCAGCAGCAGTGACAGACCGGTTATCACATCCGGCATCACCAGCGGCGCGGTTATCATGAACGCAAAGCCGTTCGAGCCCCGAAAACGCCCGAAGCGGACCATCACTACCGCGGCGATAGTGCCGAGAATAGCCGCCATGGTTGCCGCACAGGCGGCAATGGTCAGGCTTAATCCTACCGCGCTCATCATGGCCTCATCGCGGAACAGTTCACCGTACCAACGCGTGGACCAGCCCGCCCATACCGTCACCAGTTTGGAACTGTTGAACGAGTAGATAACCAGCATCAGCATTGGCGCGTAGAGGAAGGTGAACCCGAGCAGCAGAATCAAAATACGCCATGGAGAGCGGACGACCGGTAAGTTGTTCATCCGTGTTCCCCCATCTGTTTTTGCTGATGCTTGTGGAACCACATGATAGGCACGATCAGCAGCAGCAACATCACGATCGCCACGGCAGAGGCCACCGGCCAGTCGCGGTTATTAAAGAACTCCTGCCACAGCACGCGTCCAATCATGATAGTGTCCGGCCCGCCGAGCAGTTCCGGAATAACGAACTCGCCCACCGCCGGAATAAACACCAGCATCGACCCGGCAATGATCCCGCCTTTGGTCAACGGGACGATCACGCTGAAGAAGGTTTTCAGCGGTCTGGCACCTAAATCGAGCGAGGCTTCCACCAGCGAATAATCTATGCGGGTCAGCGCGGTATAAATCGGCAGCACCATAAACGGCAAATAGGCGTACACGATGCCGATATACACCGCCAGATTGGTGTGCAGGATCTCCAGCGGCTGGTCGATGATTCCGGTCCACAGCAGGAAATTATTCAGGATACCGTTACTTTTCAGGATCCCCATCCAGGCATAGACACGAATCAGGAACGACGTCCACGACGGCAGAATAATCAGCAGCAGCAGAATATTACGCGTCGACGGCTTACTGTGCGCCACCGCCCACGCCAGCGGATATCCCATCAGCAAGCAGCAACAGGTGGAGATCGCCGCCACCTGCAACGACTGTAAATAGGCCTCAAAATACAGCGGATCGTCGGTCAGCAGCAGGAAGTTGCCGATATTAAGGGTCAGGGTGATTTGACTGTCGGCCCACTCCCACAGATCGGTGTACGGCGGGATCGCCCGCGCAATATCGGACAAACTGATTTTAAAGACGATCAGGAACGGCAGTAAAAACAGCAACATCAGCCACAGGTACGGGAGGGCAATCACCAGCTTGCGGCCGTGCTTCATCTGCATTTTGGCAAGCCATACGCCAACGCCGCCGGGCTGTTTCACCTGAACCGGAGGTTCTAAAGTCTTCATCATTGCGCCCTCCTCTACACCGTCAGGACCACACAGCTGTCAGCATCCCAGCACAGACGCACCTCATCGCCCCAGGTCGGCTGACCTTTGCGATAGCGGTGTTCGTTCTGTAACTGGGCACTGATCATCTGGCCGCTTTTCAGGCGAACGTGATAAATCGACAGATCGCCGAGATAGGCGATGTGCACCACTTCCCCGACCGCAAAGTTGTAGCCGTCGGCAGGCGCCCCATCGCAGAGCATGATTTTTTCCGGGCGCAGCGCGACGTATACCGGCACGTTATCCAGCACCGACGCGTCGGCATCGACTTTTAGCGGATGCACCAGCCCCGGAGAATCAATTACCAGGCCATCTTCCTGACGCGCTTTCAACAGCCCTTCGAACACGTTTACCGAGCCAATAAATTCGGCGCTGAAACGGGCGGTCGGATGCTCATAAATCTCTTCCGGTTCGCCAATCTGCACGAACTTACCACGGTTCATGATCGCAATACGCCCGGCCATGGTCATCGCTTCTTCCTGGTCATGGGTCACCATGACGCAGGTCACGCCGACGCGCTCAAGAATGTCCACCACTTCGAGCTGCATCCGGTCGCGCAGTTTTTTATCCAGCGCGCCCATCGGTTCGTCGAGCAGTAACAGTTTTGGCCGTTTGGCAAGGCTGCGGGCCAACGCCACGCGTTGACGCTGGCCACCGGAAAGCTGATGCGGCTTACGTTTGGCGTATTCCTGCATGTGAACCAGGCTGAGCATTTCCTGCACCCGGGCGGCGATTTCCGCCTTCGGCAGTTTGTCCTGCTTGAGGCCGAAAGCGATGTTCTGCTCGACGGTCATGTGCGGGAACAGCGCGTAGGACTGGAACATCATATTGATGGGACGCTGATAGGGCGGCACCTGCGAGAGGTCTACACCATCCAGAACGATTTGCCCGGCGGTCAGGGTCTCAAAGCCCGCCAGCATACGCAGCAGGGTCGATTTACCACAGCCCGAGGGGCCGAGCAGCGCGAAGATTTCGCCTTTATAGATAGTGAGGCTGACGTCGTCGACGGCATGCTGGCCGTCAAAGGATTTGGTCAGATTGCGGATTTCCAGCAGCGGGGTCAGCGCTTTGGGGGTTTTCGCCTGTGGGCGTGGGATTGCGTCAGTCACGAGGGTGCTCTCCGGTAAAAACAAACATTTGCATGGTCCGGTGCCATACAAAGAACATCACAGTGCAGATGCACTGACCCGGTGCGTTTTATTCTTGCCGGGCGGCACATCGCTGGCCCGGCCTACATGAGATTGCAGGCCCGGTCAGCATCACGCCGCCGGGCATGACGGGTTTACTTCCCGGTCTTAACCGTGGTCCACGAACGGGTAATGACGCGGTCGATTTTTGGCGATAAGACGGATTGTGTGAACAGCTTCGCACGCACGTCCGCAGGCGGATAAATGCCCGGGTTATCGCGCACTTCGGCAGTCAGCAGCGGCGTCGCGTCTTTGTTGGCGTTGGCGTAGTAAACGTGATTACTGATATTCGCCACCACGTCAGGTCGCAGCAGGTAATTCAGGAACTGATACGCCGCATCGGTATTTTTGGCATCCTTAGGAATGGCAAACATATCGAAGTAAACCATCGCCCCTTCCTTCGGAATGCTGTAGGCAACGTTCACGCCATTCTTGGCTTCTTTCGCACGGTTTGCCGCCTGAAGAATATCGCCCGACCAGCCAATCGACACGCAGATGTCGCCGTTCGCCAGGTCATTAATGTATTGAGAAGAGTGGAAATAGCGCACAGACGGACGCAGCTTCAGCAGCAGATCGTTCGCAGCACCGGTGTAATCTTTCGGGTCTGAACTGTTTGGATCTTTGCCAAGATAGTGCAGCACTGCGGCATAGACTTCGCTTGGCGCATCCAGGAACGAGACACCACAGCTTTTCAGTTTTTCGAGGTTTTCCGGTTTCAGGATAAGATCCCAGCTGTTCACCGGCGCATCTTTGCCGAGCGCCGCTTTTACTTTATCGACGTTATAGCCGATGCCGGTGGTGACCATCATGTACGGAATACCGTACTTATTGTCGTGGTCGTTTTGCGCCACCAGCTTGAGCATTTCCGGATCGAGATGCTTGTAGTTCGGCAGTTTGCTTTTATCGATCGGCTGGAAAATCCCGGCCTGAGACTGACGCTCCAGGAACTGTGAAGAAGGCACCACCAGGTCATAACCGGTGCTACCGGCCATTAATTTCCCTTCCAGCACTTCGTTGGAATCAAAGACGTCATACACCACTTTAATACCGGTTTCTTTGGTGAAATTCGCCAGCGTGTCCGGGGCGATATAATCAGACCAGTTATAAATGTGCAGCGTTTTTTGTTCAGCGGCGAGCGTACCAGCAGAGACGGCCATCAGCGCGCCCGCAACCAGACCTGTTAACCATTTCTTATTCAAGGCGGTCATATCTCTTTTCCTTTTCAACGTCCGTTAACATTCGAACCAATGTAGATGCAGCCCTATGCATGCAAAAATCATGCATATTTTTTCAGTCAGTTAAGAAAAGGAGAGAGCATCTCTCCCGGCCGGTATTGCTCGCAAGTGCTTCAGGATATTACGCGCCGCATTAGGGTAAATGCAGTGTTTCACGCGCCCTGTTTGAGGCTTCGCAAGAATAACTTTAGCCAGGGTTCGAGGCTATAGCTCGGCTCAAAAAACGCCTTTTATCAATTTTTTATGCAAGATCACTATATGGCATAAGCCATCAGTGGCGTTGGAGTGGTGAATAATTCTTTAAGAAGAGGTTAACAGCAGAATATTGGCGGGTTTTGCGCAGTCGCGCTGGTGGCGACTGCGTCGATTATGGCGGTCTTTAGTGAAGAAAATGGAATGGCGTCTGTTCGACCGGCTGCTCTTCTTCATCACCTTTATACAGCAGCTCATGGGAAGCGGCTTCAAGGATAACCATCGATACCTGTTCCTCGCTCTGACGGAAGAACCATTCGAACTGCTCACGGGTGACACCGACATTTACCGACAGCGACTGGCACACCACCAGCTTCGGCAGGTTGTCATCCTGAATATCGAGGAACGCTTTGACCGTCAGGGAACTGGCGTTGATAGACGATAAATCGGAGGCCAGCGGCAGCAACGCTGAAGGCTTCACTTCCGCCAGCGCTGAAAACAGCACCACGTTATCCAGCAGGTCGAGTTTGGCATCGAAAATACCGTCGAAATTCTGCATGTGCGGCAAGTGTAGCGCCTGACAGGTATCGCACTCATAGAAGCTGATGCCCATTTCGTCGAGCCATTGACGTAACGTATCCAGACCCGGGACGACGAGTGAATCCATAAACCCTGAAACCTCTTGCTGTGAAATAAATGCGTAACCTTAATGGAACCCGTTACAGGTTACGCAAAAACGCGTTCAGATGCTACGGAACCGATGAGATCTTATGCTATCCGCCCGTTTTAAGACAAAAGCCCGGCCTGGCATGACGCTCTATCCACTGGATCATTTTGCCCGCGATATCGATCCCGGTGGTTTTTTCGATGCCTTCCAGCCCCGGCGAAGCGTTGACTTCCATTACCAGCGGGCCACGACTGGCACGTAAAATATCGACTCCCGCGACGTCAAGCCCCAGCGTTTGCGCGGCCTTGATGGCAATTTCGCGCTCTAACGCCGTAATCTCCGCCACCGTCGCCACCCCGCCACGATGCAGGTTCGAACGGAAATCGCCCTCTTTGGCCCGCCGTTCAATGGCGGCCACCACTTCATCGCCCACCACCAGGCAGCGAATGTCACAGCCTTTGGCTTCCTGAATGTATTCCTGCACCAGAATATGTGCGTTCAGCCCGCGAAACGCGTCGACCACGCTTTCCGCCGCCTGACGGGTTTCAGCCAGCACTACGCCGATCCCCTGCGTGCCTTCCACCAGCTTCACCACCAACGGCGCCCCGCCGACCATATCAATCAGGTCACGCGTGTCGTCCGGGGAGTGCGCAATGCCGGTAATCGGTAAATCAATGCCCTGTCTGGCCAGCAGCTGCAGCGAACGCAGCTTGTCGCGGGCGCGGGTAATGGCGACGGATTCATTCAGCGGATAACTGCCCAGAATTTCAAACTGGCGCAGCGCGGCGGTACCGTAAAAGGTAATCGCCGAGCCAATACGCGGGATAACCGCGTCAAAATGCGGGAGCTGGCGGCCCTTATAGTGAATAGAGGACGCCGCCGGACTGATGTTCATATAACAGGAAAGCGGATCGAGGATTTCGACCTGATGGCCGCGTTTTGCCGCGGCCTCGCGCAGACGTTTACAGGACCAGAGCGTTCCGTCCCTGGACAAAATGGCTATTTTCACCCTGCACCTCACTGTGATGACCTGAAACAGGCAGGCTAATCATACACCTCGGCGAAATTAGCGGATAGCTTCGCGCATTAACGGATAGCCCAGCCCTGTTTATGCAAATAGTCGAGAATAAACGGACGTGTTTCTTTCACGATAGTGCGACGAATATGGTCGCTCCAGGTGTCAACCCGGGCGTTGCTGTCCCGCGAAAGATAATAGTCGGCGATCTGCTGGTCATAGCGCGCCAGTTCGGCTTTATCCACCGGCTGATAGTGATTTTCATGTACCACGATGCTGGCAGGCAGGCGCGGCTTCACACCCGGATCGTCTGAAGGCCAGCCGAGACACAGGCCGAACAACGGCAGGACGTGTTTAGGCAGGTGCAGCAACTCGGTCACCGCTTCAATGCTGTTGCGGATCCCGCCGATATACACCCCGCCGAGACCGAGTGATTCCGCAGCAATCATCGCGTTCTGGCCCATCAGCGCGGTGTCTACCGCACCGAGCAGCAGCTGTTCTGCGCGGCCCAGCTGGGCATCCGGGCAAATTTGCAGATGGCGGTTAAAGTCTGCACAGAATACCCAGAACTCAGCGGCCTGCGCGACATGCGCCTGCCCACCGGTCAGGGTCACCAGCTGTTCGCGCATCTGTGGGTCGGTGACGCGCACAATCGAGCTGCATTGTAAAAAGCTGGAGCTGGCTGCCGCCTGAGCGCTGGCGATAATCGCCTCGCGCTGCGCCTGAGAAATGGGTTCGTCGGTGAAATGGCGAATAGAGCGGTGGCTTAGCAGCAGATCAATGGTCGGCGTCATTACGTTTTTCCTGGTCAGGCAAATTCGGTTTATCGTTACGTTGCATTAGCTGTGGGGCAATGGTCTGTGCCATGCCGCGGAACAGCGCAACCGCGGCGGGGATCATCAACAGGATGCCCACAAATATCATGATTACCCCGGCGACAGGGCTTGCGAACGGTGCAGGCAAGGCGACGTATTGTTTGAGCGAAAGCCATGCCAGCACCAGCAGCACCATGCCGAGGGCCTCGAGGATCAACACGCTTTTCGGCAAAGAGCCCAGTGAGCGCATAGTCAGTCTCCGGTAATCGAGTATAACGGGGAGGATAGCAACTGTGTTTGGCGAAACAAGTCTTCTGTATAACCCCTGGGTATCGGAACAAAAGGTACAACCTTCTTTCAACGCGACGGCAGAGCGGGCATTATAGGCTCCATTCGCCGACAGGCTCAGTTTCAGGAGAGAAAACGATGTTTACCGTAATTTTTGGTCGTCCGGGTTGCCCTTACTGTGTTCGCGCTAAAGAGCTGGCAGAAAAACTGACCACCGAGCGTGATGATTTTAACTATCGTTACATCGATATTCACGCAGAAGGGATCAGCAAAGCTGACCTCGAGCAGACCGTGGGTAAGCCGGTTGAAACCGTACCGCAGATTTTTGTCGACCAGACTCATATCGGTGGTTTCACTGATTTTGAAGCCTGGGCGAAAGAGAACCTGGGTCTGTACGCGTAATGAACGGCGTGGGCGTTAATCGCGCCCACGTATTCTTGCAACCAACCCGCTGACAAACAAAAAGCACAGCGCGCCCAGCGCACACCAGAACACCGCACTGCACAACCACGCCAATTCCTGCCAGAACGATCGGTTCGAGAAAAGCCACACACGCATCAATACCAGACAAACCGGTGCAGCCATCATTGCCCCAACGAGCGGCAATAAAATCCGCTGTCGTGATGAGAGAAAACTTGCCACGGCTCCAGGGATAACAAAGAACAGCAGGCCCAGCTCCTGATGACCGGACGCACGGTATGCACCTTTCATATTCACTAACAGATAAAGGCACACCACAATAAAGAGGACAAAACAGCAGATAACGCCCGCCCAACCCCGTTCAGATCTCAAAATTCCTCCTGATATGTCTCTATCAAACTTCAACTCAGCCTCGTTGGATAAAGTTTTCCGGCACTCCTTGCCGTGATGCCTACATAAGAACAAACGATTGTTACTAGCCGCCGCTATCAGGAACGATTAAACTAACGGCCTTTATTTGATGGTGAAAAACAGGCTGCCGTATGGTTGATTTTTTCTGTCTGACCAGGAAAAACCTTAGCCCAAAAAACCATTCCTTTCAACAACTTACTCGTAAACAAGAAGTTAGCTTCCGTGAATATAAACGTCGCAGACTTGTTAAATGGGAATTACATCCTGTTATTATTTGTAGTACTGGCGCTGGGCCTGTGTCTGGGCAAATTGCGCTTAGGATCTATCCAACTCGGTAATTCCATTGGCGTTTTAGTGGTCTCTCTGTTATTAGGCCAGCAGCATTTCAGTATTAACACTGACGCCCTGAATCTGGGCTTTATGCTGTTTATTTTCTGCGTCGGCGTGGAAGCCGGACCTAACTTTTTTTCCATATTTTTTCGCGATGGTAAGAATTATCTGATGCTGGCGCTGGTGATGGTCGGCTCTGCGCTGGTCATGGCCTTAGGTCTCGGAAAACTGTTTGGCTGGGATATCGGTCTTACCGCCGGGATGCTGGCCGGGGCGATGACCTCCACGCCAGTACTGGTCGGCGCGGGTGACACGCTGCGTCATTCAGGTATGGCTGGCCCGGAACTGGCCACTGCGCTCGATCACCTGAGCCTCGGTTACGCCCTCACCTATCTGATTGGTCTGGTCAGCCTGATCCTCGGCGCACGCTATCTGCCGAAGTTTCAGCATCAGGATTTGCAAACCAGCGCCCAGCAAATCGCCCGCGAGCGCGGGCTGGACACCGATTCCAACCGCAAAGTGTATCTCCCGGTCATCCGCGCCTATCGCGTTGGCCCGGAACTGGTGGCGTGGGCCGACGGCAAAAATCTGCGCGAGCTCGGCATTTATCGCCAGACCGGCTGCTACATCGAACGTATTCGGCGCAACGGCATTCTGGCGAACCCGGACGGCGACGCGGTACTGCAAATGGGCGATGAAATAGCTCTCGTCGGCTATCCCGATGCACATGCCCGCCTCGACCCAAGCTTCCGTAACGGCAAAGAAGTGTTCGACCGCGATCTGCTCGACATGCGTATCGTCACCGAAGAAGTGGTGGTCAAGAACCACAACGTCGTTGGTCGTCGTCTGGCACAAATTAAGTTGACCGATCACGGTTGCTTCCTGAACCGCGTGATCCGCAGCCAGATTGAAATGCCGATTGACGACAGCATTGTGCTCAACAAAGGCGACGTTTTGCAGGTCAGCGGTGACGCGCGCCGGGTGAAAACCATCGCCGACCGCATCGGCTTTATCTCGATTCACAGCCAGGTTACCGACCTGCTGGCCTTCTGCGCCTTCTTTATTGTCGGCCTGATGATCGGCATGATCACCTTCCAGTTCAGCTCCTTCAGCTTTGCCATCGGTAACGCGGCAGGCCTGCTGTTCGCCGGGATCATGCTGGGCTTCTTACGTGCCAACCACCCGACCTTCGGCTACATCCCACAAGGTGCGCTGAATATGGTGAAAGAGTTCGGCCTGATGGTGTTTATGGCAGGTGTCGGCTTAAGCGCGGGTAGCGGTATCGGCAATGGCCTCGGCGCTATTGGTGGTCAGATGCTGGTCGCGGGCCTGATGGTCAGTCTGGTGCCGGTGGTTATCTGCTTCCTGTTTGGTGCCTACGTGCTGCGTATGAACCGCGCGATGCTGTTCGGCGCAATGATGGGAGCCCGCACCTGTGCACCGGCGATGGAAATCATCAGCGATACCGCTCGCAGTAACATTCCGGCCCTGGGATACGCAGGCACCTACGCCATCGCTAACGTGTTGTTAACCCTGGCGGGTACGCTGATTATCGTCATCTGGCCGGGCTTGGGATAAATCTGAAGAATGCAATAAGCAGAAAAAAAAACTGTGAACTGCCGAACTTTTTGAATGGGCGGTAGTCATAATTAGTGCCACTGCTTTTCTTTGATGTCCCCATTTTGTGGAGCCCATCAACCCCGCCGCTCTTCGGTTCAAGGTTGATGGGTTTTTTGTTGCCTGAAATTCGTCAGCATCATTTCCCCCTACTGAGACTCCTCCGAAATCCCCCTCTCTGTCCATAAAACGAAACATGAGCGTCTAAGCTGAAGTTTTACGTTTTAAGGAGGTGCCATGAGCCATCATTCAGATCAATCAAGCCAGTTCCCAACTCCCCCGTTTGACGAGCAACCCCAGGAAGCACCGGGCCTCGCATCTGAAATGTCCCCGGCACCGGATCATGGCGAAACCAGTTATGTCGGCACCGGCAGGCTGGCGGGCAAGAAGGCCCTGATTACCGGCGGGGACTCTGGTATTGGCCGGGCAGTCGCCATTGCGTTCGCCCGTGAAGGCGCTGATGTCGCCATTAACTATCTACCTGAAGAAGAGGAAGATGCGGCAGACGTTATTGCCCTGATTAAGGCCGAAGGGAAAAACGCCGTTGCGCTACCCGGTGATATCCGCGATGAAGCATTTTGCAGATCGCTGGTTGATGAAGCGGTAAGCGCCCTGGGCGGGCTGGATATTCTGGTGAACAATGCGGGTCGTCAGCAATATTGTGAGACCCTCGAAGAACTGACCACCGAGGCGTTTGATGCGACCTTTAAAACCAATGTCTATGCCCCCTTCTGGATAACCAAGGCGGCGCTGCCGCACCTGAAATCTGGGGCGTCGATTATTAACACGTCCTCAGTTCAGGCGTATCAGCCGAGTGCCATCCTGCTGGATTATGCGCAAACCAAAGCCTGCCTGGCGGTATTTACCAAAGCACTGGCGAAACAGCTCGGTCCGAAAAATATTCGGGTGAATGCCGTCGCCCCCGGGCCATACTGGACCGTGCTTCAGCCGAGTGGCGGTCAGCCGCAGGAAAAGGTTCGCGAGTTTGGTAAAAACGCACCGTTGGGACGTCCTGGTCAGCCCGTGGAGATAGCCCCGCTGTACGTCACGCTGGCGTCGGATGCCTGCTCGTATGCATCGGGCCAGGTGTGGTGCTCCGACGGCGGCACCGGCACCCTCTGATTCACGATGTCAAAACCAGAAGCCACTCACCAGGCTTCTGGTTCTCTTAGCATATGCACAATGTTGCATGGGCTCATAATCCATCCCCCTTTGAATCCTTCCGGAAGCGGCTCGACGCTATCGCAGCGGGTCACGCCCTGCTGTGCCAGTTGTTCAGCTGTCGCTGTAAAGTCAGGCGTAAACAGTTCCAGCCAAAGCTCGGCCTGACTCATGGTGGGGGCTTCATCAATCCACAATCGGTTTGGCCCGAGGATAAAGCCGGTCGCTGGAGCCTTATCCGTTATCTCCTCCAGCCCAATCGTGTTGCGGTAAAAATCGAGTGTCTGTTGATATTGGTGCGTCGGCACTTTCAGCGCTATATCAATCCCACCGGTTATCTCTGCAGTCATACGATCACTCCTTACGTCGGGTTAAGCGATCAGTATGTCGCAAGATAGCCCAACTCGCCGGGGCAACGACCTGGTAATCGCTTAGAGTGCCGCAATCCTGCCGACCATCTGACGGATTTCCGCTTTACCCAGCGGCGCGCGATCGGTCACGAAATGCAGCGTCATCCCTTCGATGAAGGCATCCAGCGCACGGGCCGTGGCCGGATCGAACCATTGCTGAAGCACCTGCTGGCTTCGCTGCATCCAGTTCTGCATCACGTTTTTTAGCGCCGGTTTGCAGCCTATAAATGCGTAGAGCTGATACATCAGTTCCATGTTGCGGGTGGTGGTCACCTGGGCGCTGAAAATCAGTTGGGTGATGGCATCGCAGGCCTGCGTCGCGGACGTAACCTCGGCAAAAAACGCCTTATATTGCACCAGCATTTCATCGGTGAAACCGGTGAAAGCTTCCTCTAACAGCGCGTCTATCCCGCTGAAATAATAGGTCATCGAGCCCAAAGGTACGTCGGCACAGGTGGCGATTTTGCGGTGCGTCACGGCCTGAATGCCGTGGCGTGCGATGGTGTCCAGCGTCGCCTGCAGGATCCTCTCCCGGCGCTGCGGATCGTTGGGTCTGCGGGCCATACTTTTTCCTCTTACGGTTTGTGTACAAATGTACACAAGCTTGCTAGTGTTGTCTCTCCCTCTTTTTCTACAGGCAGTTTACGGATGACGTCGCTTTCTTCACGCAGGGCCCTGCAGTTACGCATGTGGGCGCTGTTTATGTTCTTCTTTTTGCCAGGCTTATTAATGGCGTCCTGGGCCACGCGTACACCCGCAATTCGCGACATTCTCTCCGTGAACACCGCCGGAATGGGCATCGTGCTATTTGGCCTGTCAATTGGGTCGATGAGCGGCATTCTCTGTTCTGCGTGGCTAGTCAAACGGTTTGGCACCCGCAAAGTCATTCGCACCACGATGTCGTGCGCGGTACTCGGCATGATGCTCCTCAGCCTCGCGCTGTGGTACGCCTCGCCGTTGTTTTTCGCCTTCGGGCTGATGGTGTTTGGCGGCAGCTTTGGCGCAGCCGAAGTGGCGATTAACGTCGAAGGTGCGGCGGTTGAACGCGAGATGAATAAAACCGTTCTGCCAATGATGCACGGTTTTTACAGCCTCGGCACGCTGGTCGGGGCGGGGATCGGCATGGCGCTGACCGCGTTCGGCCTGTCCGCTATCCTTCATATTCTGCTTGCGGCCCTGTGCGGCATCGCGCCAATCATTATCGCTATCAAAGCTATTCCGGAAGGCACCGGGCAAAACTCGGCTGAAAACAGTGCCCATCATGAAAAAGGCGTCCCGTTTTATCGCGACGGCCAGCTGATGCTGATTGGCGTTGTCGTGCTGGCGATGGCATTTGCCGAAGGCTCAGCCAACGATTGGTTGCCGCTGCTGATGGTTGACGGTCACGGTTTTAGCCCGACGTCCGGCTCGCTGATTTACGCCGGATTTACGCTGGGCATGACCGTCGGGCGTTTCACCGGGGGCTGGTTTATCGACCGCTACAGCCGTGTCGCCGTAGTGCGCGCCAGCGCCATCATGGGCGCACTGGGTATCGCGCTGATTATCTTTGTCGACATCGACTGGGTGGCCGGTGTTTCAGTCATTTTATGGGGTCTGGGTGCATCACTTGGCTTCCCGCTGACCATTTCTGCTGCCAGCGACACCGGCCCGGATGCCCCGACCCGCGTGAGCGTCGTCGCCACCACCGGCTATCTGGCATTTCTGGTGGGCCCGCCGCTGCTCGGCTTCCTCGGGGAACATTACGGCCTGCGTAGCGCCATGTTGGCGGTGCTGTCGCTGGTTATCGTCGCAGCGCTGGTCGCGCGGGCGGTGGCAAAACCTGAATCTGAACCTGTGACGGAGCGTGCGTGATGAGTATCAAACTGATTGCCGTAGATATGGATGGCACCTTTCTCAGCGATGAGAAACGCTATAACCGGGCGCGTTTTCTCGCGCAGTATCAGCAGATGAAGGAGCAAGGCATTCGCTTTGTGGTGGCCAGTGGAAACCAGTACTGGCAGCTGATCTCTTTCTTTCCAGAAATAGCCGATGAGATAGCCTTTGTGGCTGAAAACGGCGGCTGGGTACGCGATGCTGGAGAAGATGTGTTCAACTGTGAACTCCCGGCGGCGCATTTTCGTCAGGTCGTCGATTTTCTTCATACCCTGCCGGACGTGGAGATCATCGCCTGTGGGAAACGCAGCGCCTATACCCTGAATCGCTACGATGACCAGCTAAAAACCATGGCGGGGCTTTACTATCACCGTCTCGAGATGGTTGACAGCTTTGATAATCTGAACGATACGTTCCTGAAATTCGGCCTGAATCTGCCCGACCGGCTGGTGCCTGAGGTGCAAAAAGCGCTGCATGAAGGCGTTGGCGATCTGATGACCGCGGTCACCACCGGGCACGGCAATATCGACCTGATCATCCCTGGCGTACATAAAGCCAACGGCCTGCGCCTGCTGCAGGAACGCTGGGGTATTCACGACAGCGACGTGGTGACATTTGGCGACAGCGGTAACGACCTGGAAATGTTGCGTCAGGCAGGTTTTGGCTTTGCGATGCAAAATGCGTGTGAGGCGGCCATTGAAGCGGCGCGTTATCGGGCCCCGCACAATAACCAAGAAGGCGTTTTGCAGGTGATTGATCAAGTATTGAAGCGGGAAGCACCGTTTCATTAACGGGGTGTAACTGGCCCGGCAGGCGTAACGACCGCCGCCGGGCAGACGACCCATTTAGCTCTGCGAACTGCCGACCGTTTTATCTTTAAGGAAGTAAACAATCAGCGCCAGCCAGATAATACCGTTCGCCAGGTTGAACAGGCTGAACAAGCCGTTGCCGCCGAACTGGTAAGCATGTTTGCTCACCTCGATGCCGACGGTGAAGATGAACATCTGCAACATCCCCATCGCCGCCGAGACCGTGCCCTTGCTCATGTCGCTGGCAAACAGCGTCAAGCGCACCAGCCCGGCGTTGGCCACGCCAATACCGAAGGCATAGAGGCTCAGACCGGCGGTCATCCACAGATACGCATGGGTTGAGACCACCGTTGCGGCAGCCGCCAGAATCAACCCGGCCATAATCGGCCAGCCACCGGCAATGATTAGCCAACGGATAGCCCGGCGCGACGTCAGCCTGGCGAGCACCAGGTTCCCCATAATCAGCGCACCAAAAATTGGCACCTGCAACATGCCGTATTCGTAGGTGCTGGCCTGTTCCCCGCTGATGATAATCACCGGCGATTGCGCGATCCACGCCAGTAACGGCAGGCTGACGAACCCGGTCGCCAGGGCTCCGGCGACAAAGCGCAGGTTTTTCAGCACCAGGCCGTAATCACGCCCCAGCTCCTTCCACGACAGCTTTTCGCCCAGACGCGTCGCCGTTTCCGGCATCGCCCGTTGCAAGCCAAAGAAGGCAATCAGCGCCAGTGCGGCGAACAGGACAAACATCGTTTCCCACGGCGCAACGTGTACCCAAGCCGCACCCACCAACGGGCCGAGCAGCGGCGCAATCAGCGCCACGTTCGCCATCAGCGCGGTGATTTTGATACACACCGCCTCCTCAAACGACTCCTGAATCGCGGCATACCCCACCGCACCGATGAAGCACAGGCTTATCCCTTGCAGGAAACGCAGGAAGGTAAATTGTTCAATGTTCTGTGCCAGCAGCGTCGCGAGGCAGGTGATGATGAACCACACGACACCGGTGAGCATCACCGGACGACGGCCAATACGATCCGACAGCGGTCCGAGCAGCCACTGTAAAAACATGCCGCCAGCCAGATAGGCGGTCATCGATGTGGGCACCCATTCGGTCCCGGCGTTGAACTGATCTACCACCGCCAACATGCCCGGTTGGATCATGTCGTTGCCGATATAGGTAGAGAATTCGTAAAGCACCAGACAGAGCGGGAAAAGTAACGCCTGACGACCAAGGCGTTTGCCAGAAAGTGAAGGGTTGTGCATGCAATCTCTTTAAGATGAATAAATCGCGTGAAGTGTAATAAAAGGTTCCCCCTGGCGGTAGCTAAATGTACGCGAAACACTCTGTTACAGCACAATTTCACCTGTTTAAGATTCGCTTAAGTTGCTGGGCCTATACTGCGGCTCAGAAAGCATTAAAAGGTAAACATTACCTGAACAGAAATCGTAACCACCGGACAATTAAGACAATGCCCCTTTACCGGTCCGGCTGCGGTTTTTAAGGTGAGTACCGTCATCTAACTGTAAGAGTCCGCAACGTATGCTGGAAAGTTTAAATTACTCGCTGTTTTACTGGATCAACGCCACGCCTGCGTCGCCGCAGTGGATGATTTCGTTGGCCATCTTTCTCGCCAAAGATCTGATCAGCATCGTGCCTCTGTTGGCGGTGGTGCTGTGGCTATGGGGCCCGCGCGGACAAGTCTGCGCCCAGCGCCAACTGGTGATTAAGCTGGCGATGGCGATTGGCATCAGCCTGTTACTCTCCTGGACTGTCGGGCATGTGTTCCCGCATGACAGACCCTTTGTCGATGGGGTGGGCTATAACTTCCTGCATCACTCTGCGGATGACTCGTTCCCAAGCGACCACGGCACGGTGATTTTCACCTTTGCGCTGGCGTTCCTGTTCTGGCATCGCCTGTGGTCTGGCGTACTGATGATGATTATCGGCTGCGTCATTGCCTGGTCACGCGTATACCTCGGCGTGCATTGGCCGCTGGATATGGTCGGCGGTTTCCTGGCCGGGCTCAGCGGATGTTTGGGGGCGCAGGTTCTGTGGCTCATTTTCGGCGAGGCGCTCTATCGCCGTTTGCAGGCCGCGTACCGTTTCTGCTTCTCGCTGCCGATTCGTAAAGGCTGGATACGTGACTAAGGCCTGCTGCGCAGGTAAAATTGTCGCCTGACCCTCTGCCTGACGCGGGGGGCATGTTCAGCTTACAGGGGTTTTATGGAAACACGGCGCGAGGAACGAATCAGCCAGCTTATTCAGGCTCTGAAACGTAGCGATAAGCTCCATCTGAAAGAAGCGGCGGCGCTGCTGGGCGTTTCCGAGATGACCATTCGTCGTGACCTCAACAGCCACAGCGGGCCGATGGTGCTGCTTGGCGGTTATGTGGTGCTGGAGCCCCGCAGCGCCAGTCATTATCTATTGAGCGATCAGAAAACCCGGCTGGTCGACGAAAAGCGCCAGGCCGCAAAACATGCGGCAAAACTGCTGAAACCTCACCAGATGGCATTCTTTGACTGCGGGACCACCACCCCGTGGATTATCGACGCCATTGACGACGAACTGCCGTTTACCGGCATCTGTTATTCCCTGAACACCTTTCTCTCGTTGCAGGAAAAACCGCTGTGCCGCGTGATTCTTTGCGGCGGCGAATTTCACGCCAGTAACGCCATTTTCAAACCGCTCAGCCCGCAGGATACCCTGAGCCATCTGTGCCCGGATATCGCGTTTTATTCCGCGGCAGGGATCCACGCCACGCTCGGCGCAACCTGTTTTAATCTCGATGAATTGCCGGTAAAACACTGGGCATTGACCAGCGCACAGCAGCATGTCCTGGTGGTGGACCACACCAAATTCGGCAAGGTTCGCCCGGCGAGGATGGGGGATTTGAGCTGTTTTAACGTGATTGCCAGCGACCGTCGTCCGGATGATGAACTGACGGCGCTGGCCAAGCAGCGTGGCATCACGCTGCTATTCGACTAACACGTCCCGACAACTTAAGAGAACCAGCTGCCAAACCACTGATGGAATTTCATCAGCACGAAATCGACCATGCGGTTGAAGAAACCCCCTTCATTGACCGCTTCCATCACAATAAGCGGACGCTGTTCGATGGTTTTATCGTTCAGCTTGAAGTCGATAGTGCCGACCACTTGCCCTTTCGTCAGCGGGGCCGTCAGCTGCGGATCGTTCAGGGTGTAGCTCGCTTTCAGGTTTTTCAACTGCCCGCGCGGTAAGGTGATGGAACCTGCGTCCCCTGCCCCCAACTTGGCCTGGCTGCTGTCGCCGTACCACACGCGCTGCTCGATAAACGTTGCATCCGGTTTGATCGGCGTGACGGTTTCATAGAAGCGGAAACCCCAGGTCAGCAGTTTTTCGGATTCATTAAAACGGATTCGGTCCGTTTTGGTGCCGAGCACGACCGCAATCAGACGCATATCGCCCTGCTTCGCCGAAGAGACCAGGTTATAACCCGCTCCGGCAGTGGTACCCGTTTTCACCCCATCCGCACCCAGGCTATTGTTCCACAACAGACGGTTGCGGTTAGGCTGCTTGATGTTGTTGAAAGTGAACTCTTTCTCTTTGTGAATGGCGTACTCATCCGGTACGTCGTGGATCATCGCCTTGGTCAGCAAGGCCATATCGCGGGCGGTACTGAACTGCCCCGGCGCGTCGAGACCGTGAACGGTTTTGAACGTGGTATTGGTCAGGCCCAGTTTCTGCGAATAGCTGTTCATCAGGCTGATGAATGAATCCTGGCTGCCCGCCACGTAATCCGCCAGCGCGATGCAGGCGTCGTTCCCGGACTGGATGATCACCCCTTTATTGAGGTTTTCCACCGATACCTGATCGCCGGGTTTGAGGAACATCACCGATGAACCGCGCAGTGCCGGGTTACCGGTCGCCCAGGCATCTTTGCCGATGGTGACCATATCGGTCAATTTGATTTTATTGGCTTTTATCGCCTGGCCCACGACATAGCTGGTCATGATTTTAGTCAGACTGGCCGGGTCGAGTTTGTCGTCAGCATTGCCTTCGCTCAGCACCTTGCCGCTGGCGTAATCCATCAGGATCCACGCTTTAGCGTCTACCGGCGGAGCTTCCGGTTGTTGAACAGCATCGGCCGCCTGCAGCGCAGGAGCCACGAGAAGTAAAAGCAAGGAGCCTGCCGCCAGGCCGCGGGGAGAAACAACTGTTCGCGTCATAAGAGCCACCCAAGTATCCATTCCAAAAAACACGCTACGTCTACGACGCCGTGCAACAACAGGCGGTGAGTAATAACGTAGAAATGACCTTAAAGAAACAATGCGTTGGTAAAGTTTTTAAAGTTTACGCAAGAACGCCGCGTTGTGCCGAAAACGAGACAATTTTTTTGATCGCGGTTGTGTGAATGTTGAATATAACCCACCATGAGAGCTTCATTAATTGATGCGCTGAATATAGGTAGGATTATGATCACGCTTTGGGGCAGAAATAATTCAACAAATGTTAAAAAAGTACGCTGGACGCTGGAAGAGCTGGGCCTGACGTACAACCAGATCCTCGCCGGGCTGGAGTTTGGCCTGAATCACGATGCGGACTACCTCGCCAAAAACCCAAACGGTCTGGTGCCGCTGCTGCATGACGATGCCACCGAGATTACCCTTTGGGAATCAAATACCATCGTGCGTTATCTTGCCGCGCAGTACGGGCAAAACGGCCTGTGGCAGGACAATCCGGCCAAGCGCGCTCAGGGCGAAAAATGGATGGACTGGGCCAACGGCTCACTCTCCCCGGCGCATCGGGTTATCTTGATGGGCCTCGTCAGAACGCCAGTGGAACAGCGCGATTACGCCGCCATTGAGGCGGGTATCGTTCAGTGCGAGAAGCTGTTAGCGATTCTGGACGCGGCCCTTGCCGAATCCCCGTGGCTGTCCGGGGAGGAATTTGGTCCGGGCGACATCGCCGTGGCCCCGTTCATTTATAACCTGCTGGAAACGGTTAAAACCTGGCAGCCGCACTCAAATGTACAGCGCTGGTATCAGCAATTGTCACGCCGCCCGGCGTTTCAAAGCGTAGTGATGATCCCGGTCACCTGATTTCAGTTCCCCGGGCTTATCTTCAACAACTGCCCATCGGACTCGTCGGTTAGCGCGTAAAGATAGCCGTCGGGTCCGACACGCACGTCACGAATACGCTGCTTTCTGTCTGTCAGAATACGCCCCTCTTCCGTCACCTTGTTGCCATCGACGTTGAGCACAATAATTTCCTGAGTCTTCAACGCACCTACAAACAACTTATGCTGCCATTGCGGGAACGTGTTGGCGTTATAGAACGCCATGCCGCTGACCGCAGGCGACTGCGGCCAGAAGAAGAGCGGCGTTTCGGTGCCCGCGACTTTCTGACCTTTCGCTTCCGGGATCGGCAGTCCGCTGTAGTTCACGCCGTGGGTCGCCAGCGGCCAGCCGTAGTTTTTCCCGCGCTCGGGAATGTTGATTTCATCCCCGCCACGCGGGCCGTGTTCGTTCAGCCACAGTGTATCGCTCCACGGGTTCATCGCCATGCCCTGCGGATTGCGGATACCATAAGACCAGATTTCCGGCCGCGCGCCTGGCTGATTGACAAAGGGGTTATCCGGCGGGACTTTACCCTGATCGGTCAGTCGCACCACTTTGCCCTGAAGCTTGTCGAGATCCTGCGCGGTGGCGCGCTGGTTGTTTTCACCCAGGCCGATGTACAGATAGCCTTTACCATCGAACACCAGCCGCCCACCAAAATGATTGCCGGTAGAGAGTTTTGGCATTTGCCGGAACACCACCTGGAACCCGGTCAGCCGCGAGTGATCGTCGCTCAAGCGGCCATAGCCCACCGCCGTACCCGCTTTACCGTCATCGCCCGCTTCAGCATAGCTCAGCCACACCCGCCGGGACTGGGCAAAATCCGGGGCCAGCACCACATCCAGCAGACCGCCCTGCCCGTTGGCCCAGACGCGTGGCACACCGACAATGGGGTCTGAAAGCCCTTTGCCTTGCTTCCACAGGCGCAGCTGCCCGCCACGCAGAGTAATCAGCAGGCCTTGGTTTTCCGGCAGGAAGGTCATCGACCACGGGTGATCGAGCTTACGCTGCAACACGTCGACCCGAACGTCAGCCGCATACAATGCAGGCGACAACAGCAGAGAAGAACCCAACAGTAAACTCAGCGTGAAACGGTGCATAGCTGGCTCCTTTTTGACCGATTGCGTTAAGGGTAGCCAGCGGACCAGATACGGGGGGAATGTTTACAAAAACTTAACCATGAGGGGGAGTTGCCTCCCCCGAAAGTCAGGCGTGCGCCCAGGGGGCAGAGGTATTCACAACCTGGATAGACGAAGATAAGGTGTCGAGACAGCCTTGCAGGGCATCCGGGTTAACGGCGATAAATGATGGACAGTCATGATGCCCACTCATCAGACACACCGCCGCATGAGCCAGTGCTTCTGTGGCTGCGTGGAATGCCGCATTCTGGGCCGGTGTTAACGACGCTGAGAGCGCCGGGGCATGTGTGCGTAGCTCGTCGCACAGTTCAAACAGGTTATCACGCAGATGGTCAGTGTCGCTGACGGACATATAGCCTTTAGCTTGCCTGAGTTGCAGGTAGGCCGCGAGGTCAATTTGCGCATTAACCATTTTATTCAACAGGTTGTGGAACAGTTTTTCTGTGCTCATATCCTCCTCCTGTATCGTCCGGGGTCAACTTTATAGTATGGTTGTTTTTTGTACACACCAATGCGCCAGGTCAATATTTCGCCGATAATTTACCCTTTTTTAACTTCTGCTGATTGACGCGAGGCGGTGTAACCTGACGGTACAATAAAGCAACACTTGTTGAGGGTTTGTTTCAGAAACCGAATAGTTACTTACTGCAACTATTGGTATAGTGCGCTCCGTCTCCACAATCAGACGGTGCAAAAATGTTCCAGAAAGGATTATCCGTTGTGCTACTGCTGTGCGCGCTTTTTTCCGGCCAGCTATTGGCGAGTGGCCATGGCCATGAATTCTACGATGTCCAGAATGCCGATCATCTGCTGCGCCACAGCGCCGACAGCGATGAAATCCGCGCCCGAACCCGAGAGGCCGCCGATGAACTTCGCGAAGGTCACCATAACGTGAAAGACCGTAAACCCGAGGTTACCCATTTATAAAAGTCTCCCCCCATAAGCGGGGGGAGAACTCAGTATTTAATATCGCGTGCGGCATCGCGGCCGCTCTGTTTATTTTCGCGATGCTCCTGACGACAATCGGCATTACCGACCACGCCCTGACGGCACTCTTGTTTCGCATCACGGGAATCCTGACGGGTATCCTGGCGTACGTCCCGAGCATCGCGGCGCTGGCCTGCCTGCTGAGTGGCCTGAGCCGGTAATACGGCGGTCAGCGAACAGACGGCAAGCAGCATCATTGCAGATTTTTTCATGGTAAATCCTCAAGCAGAATAATTGCACAGAACGTTGGAGGTCTATTTTTTAGCAAATAAGCGCCTGCTGCTTTTTCTATTTGATTTAATTAAAAATCATTTTTGAGTTGCATTCAGATAAGTATAGTTCAGACAATGAATTCGCTCGTGTTCACCCGTCACTCAAGGTTTGCTAAAGATAGCAGTACAAATTCCCCGCCGACCTCTGTAGAATCCGTGCCTGACCCTTCCCCAAATTGAATACTTTTTAAGCTATGAGCAATGTAACGCAGCAGCCGAAAATCGGCTTTGTCTCTCTGGGCTGTCCCAAAAACCTGGTGGACTCTGAACGTATCCTGACCGAACTGCGCACCGAAGGCTATGACGTGGTGCCAAGCTACGACAATGCCGATATGGTTATCGTCAACACCTGCGGCTTTATCGACAGCGCGGTGCAGGAATCCCTCGAAGCCATCGGCGAAGCCCTGAAAGAGAACGGCAAGGTGATTGTCACCGGCTGTCTCGGTGCGAAGGTCGACCAGATCCGTGAAGTGCATCCAAAGGTGCTGGAAATCACCGGTCCACACAGCTACGAGCAGGTGCTGGAACACGTGCATCACTACGTGCCAAAACCACAGCACAACCCGTTCCTGAGCCTGGTGCCGGAACAGGGCGTGAAGCTGACGCCGCGTCATTACGCGTACTTAAAAATTTCCGAAGGCTGCAACCATCGCTGCACCTTCTGCATTATCCCGTCGATGCGTGGCGACCTCGACAGCCGTCCGATTGGCGACGTGCTGTCTGAAGCCAAGCGTCTGGTGGATGCGGGCGTGAAAGAGCTGCTGGTGATTTCTCAGGACACCTCCGCCTACGGCGTGGATGTGAAACATCGCATGGGCTTCCATAACGGTGAGCCGGTAAAAACCAGCATGGTCGGCCTGTGCGAACAGCTGGCGAAGCTTGGCGTCTGGGTACGTCTGCACTACGTTTACCCGTATCCACACGTTGACGACGTGATTCCGCTGATGGCGGAAGGCAAAATCCTGCCGTACCTCGATATCCCACTGCAGCACGCCAGCCCGCGCATCCTCAAATTGATGAAGCGTCCAGGTTCCGTTGACCGCCAGCTGGCGCGCATTAAACAGTGGCGTGAAATGTGCCCTGAACTGACCCTGCGTTCCACCTTCATCGTCGGCTTCCCGGGTGAAACCGAGGAAGATTTCCAGATGCTGCTCGACTTCCTGAAAGAAGCGCGTCTCGACCGCGTCGGCTGCTTCAAATACAGCCCGGTAGAAGGCGCGACCGCCAACGAACTGGAAGGTCAGGTTCCGGAAGAGGTGAAAGAAGAGCGCTGGAACCGCTTTATGCAGTTGCAACAGCAGATTTCTGCTGAGCGTCTGCAGGAGAAAGTGGGCCGCGAAATCATGGTACTTATCGACGAAGTGGATGATGAAGGCGCGATTGGCCGCAGCATGGCCGATGCCCCGGAAATCGACGGGGCGGTATACCTGAACGGCGAAACCCGCGTGAAGCCAGGCGACGTACTGCGCGTGAAAGTTGAACACGCGGATGAGTACGATCTGTGGGGTTCACGGGTTTAATTCCTGAGGAAGGCCTCTCCAGAATCGGCTGTCTCTATACACATGTCCCCGGCATAATCGCCGGGGACTTTTTTTGTGCTTTTCCAGCGCTGTTTATCTGCCTGTATATCGCTTTACTCAGGTCTCCGTGTAAGCACACCCGTTTTAGTTACACAGAATTATTTACAGGGTCAATAAATGCCGTGAAGATCATTATGATCTATTCCGGCATAATTTCCATCAGACTCTTTGATTCTGTAAATTATTAAGAATAATTTATTTTACTCTACCAGTAGCTATCGCTTTTATTTGATTATATATATAATCACACGCATCATTTTCCGTAATGAATTCAACAACTCCTGTCCTTATCCCTCGTTCAGAATAATATACTATCCATTTGTTATTTTCAAAACCCAAACATAATTTCTCATTAGGTAACCCTCCATCTAATGAATAGATGGATTTCGATATCTTTTCTTTCTCAAGAAGATCTTTTAATTCATTCTTCTTCATAACAAAATCATCTCCTTTCAAGTGAACCATTATTTATTAGATCAATAACCTTATCCGGCAGTTCATATTGAGTTCCTCCACCTTCATAGCCAAACCATGGAGTCGCATCCCCTGCGTCTACAGTTATTGGTTTCGTAACCTCATATACATTATATGGTTTTCCATCAGTCCCAGGTTTTAATGATCTGGCCCTATATGGAGTACCTTCGGGGGACAAGAACGACCCATATTCACTACCATATCTATCAATTCTTGTACCCGGTAATAATGTAAATCTAGATGATTCACCTAAAACACCTCTATTAGGTGGCCATTCATTGTAATTTTTAAAATTAGATGAAGCCCTTGCATTTCTGCTGGCATCAATATTATTCAGAATATATTGTCTATTACAACAATCCCGACCAGCCAACCCCAGCGGATCAACCCAACTCAACGGGTTATGCACATACCCGTAAGGATTCACCCCACCCTGCAGCCCTATCGGATCCGGCGTCAGGTACTGCCCCGTCTTCGTATCATAGTAACGGAACCGGTTGTAGTGCAACCCCGATTCTTCATCCTCATACTGTCCCGCAAAACGCAGGTTACAGCTCAGCTTGTCCGCATCATTCGCCGCCACCGCCCACTGCCGGCACCGGCCCCAGAGACTCAGCCGTCCTGCCCACGCCCTTTTTCCCTGCTCCGTCAGCAGCTCCCGCGGCGTCCCCAGGTGGTCACTCACCACATAATGCAGCCTGCCCTTTGCCTGCCGTGCCAGCGGGGTAAGTCCTCCCGGGGCATACAGCCAGTGGACGCTCTCCTCATATGCCGCCGTGCCGTCTGCGTACAGCGGCGTCTCCGCTATCAGCTGGTCCCCGCTCCACTGGTATTCCCACCCCACCGGGCTTGTCGCCGGAGGGCTGTCCGACAGCTTTTCCTTGCGGATACGTCGCCCGAACGGGTCATACGCATAGCGCCAGCGCGCCCCGTCCGGGGTGATAAACTCGCTCAGCTGGCTTTGAGCATTCCACCGGTAACGCCACCGCTGTGGCCGCCAGCCATCCCGGCACAATCGCTTTTCCGTCAGCCGTCCGGCGGCGTCGTACCGGTATTCGCAGGCGCCACGGCTCACCACCCGCCCCGCCTGCTGTTGCTGGCTGAACTGTTCCGCCGCCGCCCGGGCCGCACTGATGTTCAGGTCTGCGTCGTACTCAAACCGCTCTTCCGGAAACGCTGTCCCGCCCGACATCGCCCGGGTTATCTGGTCGTTCTGGTCGTAACTGTACTGCGCGTTGCCCCACAGCCCATCCTCGATGCACCGCACATTATACGCCCCGTCATACGCCCAGCGCCGGTTCACCACGCTGCCGGTCATCTCACTCCCGTCCCCGCCCAGCAGATGCCTGAACTGCACCGAGTCCCGGCCTGCCGCCTGCACCTGCAGCCTCCCCGTCGGGGTATACCCCTGCGCCTGAATAAAACCCGCCCCGCTCTGGCGCAGATGCTCCCGGCCCGCCGCGTCGTAGCTCAGCGACAGCGGACTGTAATCCCCCACCTGCAGGGCGCTTATCCGTCCCCCCGTATCGTATTCGTAACCTGACGTCAGCCCGCCGCAGGTCCGGGACAGGGCGCGTGGTGCCTGGTCATCCCACTGATGCGTCACCGCCTGCCCGTTGAGCCGCTCACACACCTGACGCCCGGCCTCGTCATATTCAAATTCCACCCGTGCATCATCGTTCTGCGCCCGTATCATCCGTCCCTGCCGGTCATACCCGTACTGCGTGACGGCAAGCAGCGTGGACTGCACATCGCTGCCCTGCCACACCTCCTGACGTATCAGCTCATCCCGCAGGGAATAGTGCCAGCGGACAATCCGGTTGTCGGGATGCCAGGCTCCCGTGCGCCGGCCGGCGGCGTCGTACTCATACCGCACGCTCCGTCCGGTGAAGTCCGTCTCACGGACAACCTGCCCGGCCGCATCCCGCTCAAGCCTGTACGTTTCCCCGCCCGCGCAGGTCACATGGGTCAGCCGCGTCAGCGAGTCATACGCAAAGCCCAGCGTCTTCCCGTCCGGGCGGGTCAGCCCCAGCAGCAGGTCGAACGCCCCGTACAGGTAGCGGGTGGTCTTGCCCTCGCCGTCGGTGAAACTCGCCCGCCGTTTTTCACCGTCGTAGCCGGGTCGCTGCGTTACGCCGTCCGGCAGACTCACCTGCGTCAGGCTGCCATCCACGCCGGCATGCGCCTCAGAATGGGTATACCGGGTGAGATGCCCCAGCGGGTCCGTGACGCGCAGCACCCGCCCGAACAGGTCCTGTTCAAGCCGGGTGACGGCCTTATCCGGGGCGGTCAGGGTGGTCAGCTGATGCCGGGCATTGTAGCCATAATGCCACGCGGCACCGTCGGGCTGATGCTCACTCAGGCACTGACCCTGCGCGTTATAGTCCCTGATGGTCACCTGCCCCTGCGGGTCGGTCCGGCTGATCAGTCGCCCCTGGTCATTCCACGCAAACTGCCAGCATTGTCCGTCGGGCTGCGTGACCTTCACCACCTGACCGGCGTCGTTGTAGTCATACCTCACCGTGTCGCCCGCGGCGTTACTGACCGCCGTCACCTGTCCATAAGCGTTGTAGCGATAGTCGGTGTTGCGCCCCAGCGCGTCGGTCTCACGCACTTTATTGCCATGGTCCCACAGCGTCTGCGTCACCCGTCCCAGCGGGTCGGTGACCCGGGTCACCCGCCCTGCCGGATTGTATTCGTAAACCGAACGACCGCCTTCGCCGTCGATATACGTGGTTCGACGGTGGAGTGCGTCATAGATAAAACGGTCACAGAAATAGCCGCCTTCACCGTGAACGGCGGTCACCCGGCCCTCTGCATCATAGCGATAGCGCACATCGGTTTGGTCGGTATCGTGCCAGCGCAGCATGTATCCCTGCGCATCGTACTCATGCCACAGATGGGTGAACTGGAACGTCCGGCACTCCGCCAGCCGGCCCCGGTCATCGTAATGACTCTCTGCCAGCCACTGATGCTGGCCCCCCTCGACCCGGGTAATGCCGCTCAGCCGGTTATGCCGGTACGCCAGCACGAGGTCATAGCCGTCACTGTGCGTCAGGCGAACCAGACGCTCCCCTTCATAGCAAAACGCTATGCGGTTCCCGGCGGCGTCATGCAGGCCGGAAAGCCGGCGCCGGGCCCCGGGCTGTGACTCAAAACAGAGCGTCAACTGGCTTCTGCGGTCAAAGACATACAGCGCCCCGCGGCGGGTGCCGTACAGACGGTAATGGGCCTGCTGCAGATTCAGCGCATCCACCTCCTCACCGCGGGTGTAATAGCTCAGCCGGGTGCCTTCGTGGTTGGTGAAGTGAATTTCATCTTCCGCAAGCCATAACGACTGCGACCAGTTATCGCTCCATTTATCACCAAACAGACCGCGCTGTCGTGAACGGGAGCGATAGACTCGCGTCAGCGTCAGAGGGAGGGTGCCCGGCAGGTCAAGCACCGGTAACACCTGCAGCAAATCGCCACTGGCGACATCCACCGGGTCACTGGCACAGGTCCCGGTATCAACATCGTTATCCCCGTCTTTCTTCTCCGAGGTGGACGGACTGGCGTTTTCGTCTGCCGCCGTTTTACCCTCAGCCTCTGTTTTTCGGGGAAGCACCGTGGCCCCGGGCTCCGCCGCATGCGCCGCGTCTTTTCCTGCACCTTTCGCCATGCCCGTTGCCGCGGCGGCGGCCGTCTCTCTGGCGGCTAATTTACTGAACATACGGGTAAGGCCGTTAACAAGACCCACGCCATCTGCGATACCCATCCCCAGCTGGATAGCCACATCCCCGGTATGTTCAGCCGGGGTATTCAGCGTCGCTCTGGCGCTGTCAAAATTCACATCAGCAACATTATCCTGCATGGCCTGCGCGATCTGCATCATCTCCGCGGCCTGGCCGGGGTGGCCGATGACACCGGTGAGGGCGGCTTGCTGCATCATGTCACCCGATGCCTGCAGGGTTGCCCCCTGGGCAAAAAGCCCGGCAATATCCAGCGTCATATTCCACAGGCTTTTCCCTGCGCCCAGCACGGCCATCTCCGGGTGTTCGATGGCATCCGGAATACCGTCCACGCCTTCCCCCACCCAGCCGGTGAATTCTGACCAGATGCCCTGCTCTGCCGGGGTTTCCGGCACCACCGCCGGGTTAGCCTCTTTCGCCACAATATTACGGGCTTTCGGCATCTGCGTGATTTTGCCGAGGGTGTTACCGGTGCCGGTAGTGACCGGCCCTGACGCCACGGGCTCCGTCCGGGGTCCGTCTGCCAGTTCGGGTAAATTCAGCCGGGGATGGTCCTGTTTAAATTGTTCGTACGCCTGGGGTGTCCATGCGTCCACTTCGTCTGGCGCACCGTTGTTGTAATGGGTAATGACCGAAACATAATCATCAGCCTTCGTGCCCTGCACCGTGCTGGAGGCAATGGAGTGGTAATAAGCATCTTCCTGAGCCGCCGTTGGGGCTCCGGTGCTGACGGTAATCACATCGTTACTCATAACCATTATTTCCCGTTCATCCAGAATGTATCGCCATGGCGCAGGACCGCCCGCTTCCCTGCCTTAACGCTGGTGCTGTGCTCCAGCGGATAGCACTTCCCTCCGACCGTGCCGCTCTTTACGCCTTTAGCCACGCCGGGCTGGTCCCCAATCGTGGAAGGAATAAAGCTCTGATTCATCACCACAACCGGACAACCATTGGCTTTTACTGAGGGAACGTCCTGGACAGCACTGCCCAGACGGGCAATGACCGGGTAAGGAATGGGGGGAGTGGCGGGTCCGATGGGTGTTTTGCAGACATCGGGGGTCAGACTGACAACAATCCATTCGCTATTTTTACGGGCCATGTAATTTTCAGCCATGTCAGAGAACCTTTTCTGGCGGGGATGCCGGGGCGAATAACATCGGATAAATGGAAGCGGGAAGCTTCTGAGGATCGGTTTCAAAGCGTGCTTCCATCACACGAACCGGGGGAGTGGCAGAGATGAGACAGCGCCAGCACACCGTCACTTCCCGCCTCTCTGAATCAATATGCAATGTGTCTATCTGCATGCGTTGCGGCAGCCAGATACCCTTTTCCATTCGCAGTAAAACAAACGCGACATGCTCCGGGATCGAAAAGTGTAATGGCCCATCGGGCGAGACCCCTTCCAGGCTTACTGACAGCGGCAGCGTAGGATAAGGAATTTGCTGTTCAGCAGGCGCGCAATTCCAGTAACTGAAATCGAAATCGGCGGGCAGAAAGGGATGGCGTGTTGCCAGCCACTCCTCATCATAGGAGCCAGCCAGTGCCAGCCGGGGTTGCCACGCCCGCCCGAGTGTTCCCAGCCCGACAGGGTGAAAACAAGGTGAGTTGAGATCTGCATTACCCGCAATTTGTGCCGTAAAATCTTCAGCCGTGAGTGGGTGTTGCGGATCAAAAATTCGGGGGGCCGGGTATCGTGTTGGCTGTTTTGCCCGGGCATACCATGGCGTTATAAAACCCAGGCCTGACGGATTATGCGCGCAGGCCTGATGCGCCAGTGGCGCATTCGGTGCCTGTGGATGCCGGGCTTGTTGTTCCGCTGTCAAAAGCGCAGCCCTGTCTATTTCACCCGTTATTTTTTCGTGTTTATCCAGACGACTCTCCCCACCAAACGCCCCTTCCCAGCGCAGAGGATAAGAGACAAAGGATTCCGGTGGGCTTAGCGACCATTTACCGGTTAACACATGTTGCTCAAAATAGTGCTTACCCGCGACCATCAGTTTTCTGGTCAGCAAAGATGCGCCTTCTGCGTTTTTGATCTCTATGCTGACCGGTATTTCAGCACAGGGGTGACGCTGTGCCGACCACGCGGTGGCATTAATAATGACATCACAAACGGGCTTAAAAGGCGCGAGATCGCTTTCCTGCAACACGGATGAGGCGTTTACTTTGTCACTGAACTCATCCTCAAAGCAAAGCGGAACGGCATCCTCGTCCCGAACCCGAAGCTGATAGCCTCCCCGCCCTGTAGGCTGAAGTTGGTAGCCGACTTTCATGACGACAACATGCTTTTCTTCGTCACTGGCATCCAGCATGGCGTACTGCATGGCGGCAAAAGGCGTCAGATTGCGAAATTCCATTTTCCGACTCCTCAGTTCAGGTCGACGTCTTTGCCGATGATGTTGACCTGCCCACTGGCAGAAAAAACAAACTCTGTGCCAGTGATGGTCACTTTGCCATCTTTGTTCATCCTGATAGCGCTTTGGCCACAGATCAGTTCGATAACATCCCCGGCACTCACCTTCAGTGAGTTCACGACGTCCACACTTTTGCTCATGCCAACGAATTCTGTCTGGTCGAACGCCACAGCTGTCAGCATTTCAGCCCCAACGGTGATGTCATACATGCCTGCCACAGCCAGAGAACGAATGCCGCCCACAGTTTCAGTGCTTGTCAGCAAAACGGATTCAATTTTGTGCTTTTCTACCGTGTGAGTATGATTTTTTACGATGGTGGTGTTCTGGTTTTTTACCACCGTCACTGACTGATTTCCGCTCACCAGTTCGGTGTGATTGTTATCGACTGTGGTGCGACGGTCGTGAAGGACTTTGGTGTTCATGTCCCTCTGCGCGTGTAGAAAAAGTTCCTCGCTGCCTTTGGCATCCTCAAAACGCAGCTCATTAAACCCCTCGCCCTTGTGCGTCTTCGAGCGGAATGCCATCTGCGTTTTTGTCCCCGGCAGGCTCCCCGGCGGGATGTTGCTCGCGTGATAGGTTCTTCCCGTCACAATCGGCTGGTCCGGGTCACCGTGCAGAAAATCCACCA